>JAJCYN010000507.1 GCA_029262915.1 Flavobacteriales bacterium | reverse complement strand
TCTTCATAAGTATTCAATTCAACTTCTCCTTCATAAGGGCATGCCATTAAGGTAAAGCTAATCACTATAAGTATCGTGTATAATAGTTTTTTCATTTTATATTTTTCTTATGTCATACCGAGGTAAGCCGAGGTATCTTTGTATTCAAAATAGCAAAATAGTAATCATACAAAAAGATTCCTCTGTTCCGCTATCGCTTCAATCGGAATGACAGTCAGTTTAATTAATTTCATTTCCTGGCTTAATTACCTCCACCCATTTACCAGGTTTACGTGCATTAATTTTGTTATCGTACATCGCAGAACAATAAACCGTTGGCAAATAAAATTTACCTAAGTAGGCAGCGTTCAGCAAGATACGGAATGTTTTTGTTTTGCTTTTTCTTAAATCGAAATAACTGTAAACCCTGTCATCTCTTATGTTTTGATAAGTAGGAATGTCTGCAGAGTGAACACTAGTAAAACCATCCATTCTAGAGTTATGAATTTCCCAACCAGATGGGAATATTTGAGTTAATGCCATTTCTTTGTAATGACCCAAAATACCAGGGTTAGTAATTTTTACTTCGGCAATAAAGTCTGTTCCTTGATCTAATTGAGATATATCAATTTCGTTACCTTTCATATTGAGATACTTAATTCTCATAGTTAAATTATTTGAAGCAGAGGATTGATCCCCCGTCTCTGGTATTCCTTCCAGTGTTACTCTTGCATAAATGATGCCTTTTCCGTTATTTTTAACAGTAACCTTTCCATCACTTTTCCCTTTTAGCTTCATATCTATTTGAGAAACTGCTTTTTGAGTGCTTGCTTTTACACTTCCTTTACCAGTGTTATAGCTAAAGCTTAACTCTTTAGAGGTTGCATCATCTCCAGCAAATTTTGACATCGCAATTAAACAGTAAGCAGTAGATTGTGTACTCATCCATCTTCTGCTACTCAACGCTCCAGAAACTTCCTTCATAATAGAAATGGCTTTAGAACGCTGTTTCATTAGGCTCATTGTTTCTAGTATCATTGCTCGGTCTCTATCACCAGAACCATAACTGTAAGAAAGTTCAGAATAATTACTCACAGAGCTACTCAGTTTATAAACTAGCTTTTTAGCTATTTCTGGCTGACCAGCTAGCACATAAGCAGCTGCCAATCTCCATTTAGTTTGAGAAGAAATATCTGTTTTCTCTCGTAACCTGTTCATTGCACCCAATTCTGGTTTCTTAGCTAAAGCAAGCGTGTAGAGCCTATATGCTTGGACTAAATCTTGACTTTTGTAATAGTATTTATTGTTTCTAGATTTTGGCGACCAGTTTCGTGCAGTTTTTCGTTGGTATTTAGTCCAATTGGCTTTAAACCCAATAGGAAGGCTATACCCCTTCTTTTCAGCTTCCAGCATAAAGTGTCCGGCATAACTTGTCCCCCAATCATTAGCTGAATTAGCATTTGGCCAATAGCCCAATCCGCCACTAGATCGTTGGAAAGTTTTTAATCGTTTTATAGCACCTTTTATGTTTGTGCTAATCTTAGCCTTCATCTTAGCATCTACTTCCATTACATTGCTTAAAAACAATTGAGGAAATGCTCCAGAAGTTGTTTGTTCCACACATCCATGAGGATATTGAGTTAAATATTTTAATCTTCGTCCGAAATCAATAGAAGGAATGCTCGATATCTCCAATGTTCCTTTATTAGTTCCCGACATTCCAATTGGAGAATAATCTTGAGTCCAACTTTGTCCTGGTTCTACTACAGCATCAAAATAATCTACCACTGGAGGATTCGGGTTACGAACATCAATTTCAATGTCATATTGAGCCTTTTCCTTACCACTTCTTACAACAACGGTAACTTTTCCAATACCCAACTTTTTAACCACTTCTAAATCAAAGTTAACTACTTGATCTCCAATTTCGCTAAACGTAATGTTCTTTTTAGCACTGCCTTTAAAGAATTTATTAGCTTTTACCTCCACAGTAACATTTTTAACGTGTTTTTCCATAGCAAATATGGTTACAGGAAGTTTAACTGATTCTCCCGGACCTACAACCCTAGGAAGGGTAGCTAATACCATAAGTGGTTTTCTCACTGGAGTTGTTTTGTGTGTCCAGCCATAAGCCTCATCCTGTCCAGCAATTACCATTGTTCGCACAGAACCAATATATCTAGGCATTTTAATTTTATGAGACCTATTGTCTCCACTGCCTAATTCAAAAGGTCCAATAAATTTAACCATAGGTTTAAAACGGTTGGCTTTGTTTCCTTTTGCTCCATCAGCTTCATCATCTCCACCAATCGAGAATAGTTGGGCAATTTTCCCACCATAAGCTCCCATTACAAAATCATACATGTCCCAAGTTTTAACACCCAGTGCCTCTCTAGCATAAAAGCTTTTCCAAGGGTTTGGAGTTTTAAAGCGGGTTAAATCCAATAGACCTTCATCAACAATGGCAATGGTATAGGTCATGGCTTTACCTTCTTTTTCTTTTACGTTCAATGTAAATTCTTCTTCAGGAACCAATACTTTAGGCATATTTAATACAGGTTGAATTTTAGTATTAGGATCTTCAACCATAATCGGGATAACACCATAAAGTCGTATCGGTAAATCATTGGCGGTATATAAATGAGGTTGAACCAATGTGATGTTTACATAAACATTAGGTGTCATTTCTTCAGTAACTTTAAAATCAAAGTTGGTTTCTTTTTCTTCTGTTTCTACCCAATAAGCATCTATCACTTTTGAACCAGATTCGATACTTACTAAAGCTCTTCCATCTTTAGCCGAAGGGAAGTTCACTTTAACTCTTTCACCAACATTGTATTTCTTTTTATCAGAACTGAATGAAAGCATTGATTGTCCTCCAGGATTTTCTCGTTGTGCACGACCAGCCCATCCTGGCCAATCCATATAAACTGTTTTACCAGTAGCGTGTCCGCTAACTGGATCGTAAATCCTTACTAAATATCTTCCCCATTCTGGATAATCAACTCTAAACGTGAATTTACCAGACCCGTTTTTGGTGTTTAATTTCTTGGAGATAATTGGCTGGTGATAAGAACTACTTACATAAGAAGCAAGGTTGTCTGAGCCAGAACTCCACCACCAACGCCATTCTACTTTATAAACTTCCACTTCTAATCCAGTTCTTGATACTGGCTTTCCGTTTTCATCTACTGTAACCACGTTTACAGTTTGTGCCGTATCTGTTAGCAACATCCCTCTTGCTTTATCTCCCTTAGGCAATTTAATTCCTACATAAGACTCGTAAGGAGAGTAAGGAATAGAGAATCTATCAATACTAAAATCACCACTTTCTTCAAA
>JAJCYN010000506.1 GCA_029262915.1 Flavobacteriales bacterium | reverse complement strand
ATCGTTTAATAATAGGTTGTAGTGATAATATGGTTTATAATTACAACATCAATGGAAACCGAGTTGAAGGCTGGGATTATGCTTCAGCGGATAGTCCTGCTAATGGCCCCGTATGGCATTTTGCACTTTCTAATAAAGACTACATTGTTATTCCACTAAAAAATGGACAAGTTAAAGTAATACAGCGAAATGGTAAAGACAGGCTAAAGTTGGAAAACAAAATTTTAGCAAATAATAATCAGGTTTATTTAAAAGTTGGTAGCGAATTGAGTAAAACCTATTTAGTAGCTGTAGACACATCAGGTAATATTTCAAAATTGTTTATGAACAACAAAAAAGAGGTCTTAGCTTCTGAGCAAATGAAAAATGATTTGCAATTCAACTTTTTTGATTTTAATAATAATAATTCAAAAGACTACGTTTTTTCTTATGAAAACCGTTTAAGAATATATGATTCGGACAAAAAAGAGCTTTACAATAAGGAATTCGAAGCAACTATTACACAAGTTCCGTTATTCTTTAAAATGCCTGATAACAGTACTTATGTTGGATTGGTAACTGAGAATCAAATTTATTTAATAAATACCAATGGAGAAATTGAAGATGGCTTTCCGTTGGCGGGTTCTACTCCATTTAATATTGCTGACATTAATAATGATAAGACCCTCAATCTTGTTGTTGCTCACGACAAAATGATTTACACTTACAATTTGAAATAAATTAGATTTATTTAACGTTTTAGTTCCTTATTTATGTAATAAGAAAGCAATTATTGTGTTTTTTTGTTATTGATTATAAATAAGATATTTTTTGCTAGTTTTCTTAAAAATTACTCCTTCTAAAACAATACTTCGACAGACTCAGTATGACAAAGGATAACAATATGAACAAAAAGAAAATACTAGTCCTTTTTCTTTTTATCTTTTTTCTTGCTTCTTCACTATTTGGGCAAGTAAAAAAAGAAAATAAGTTGTTAATTGGTCGATTAGAACTTTCTGAACACAAATATAAAAGTGCCATAGAAAAGTTTAATTACGTTATTAAAAATGATCCTCCCAATTACGAACCTTACTATTTTAGAGGTATAGCAAAATTGGAACTTGGAGATGTAATTGGTGCAGAAGGTGACTTTACAGAAGCGATAAAACTTAAACCATTGTATGTTGATTCTTACATTGCAAGAGCCTCGGTTAGAGATCGCTTATTAAATCACGAAGGTGCTTTTGAAGATTATAAAAGTGCTATGGTAATTGATTCTACTAATTCTGATATTTATTTGAATCGAGCTATTACTTATAATTATTTACAAGATTTTGATAATGCTATTAAAGATTGTAAAAAAGCACTCTATTATCGCAACAAAAAAGAGCTGGTTTATTTGATTAAAGGAATGTCTGAAATGGGATTAAAAAACTATTACAAAGCCATTAATGATTTTAACATTATTATAAGAAGTAACCCTAGAAAATCAAATACTTATGTACGAAGGGCTACTGCCTATTATTATTTATTTCACTACGATTCTGCACTTACAGATATTAATTATGCGTTGCATTTAGATGATAAAAATACTTACGCTTATTTTCAACGAGCTATGATCCACAACAAGATTGATCACAAAGGTGATGCTCTTAAGGATTTGAATAAAGTATTGGAACTTTCCCCAAATTCTACTTCAGCATATTACAACCGAGCATTAATTTATTCTGACAAAGAAGAATACAAAAAAGCATTAACTGATTATGAAAAAGTAATTTTACTAAACTCAAAAAATATATTAGCCTATTACAATAGAGCATTAATTTACCAACGATTAAAAAAAATAAACTTAGCTAGAAAAGACGTTGAAAAGGTAATTGAAATTTACCCTGATTTTGTAGATGCCTATAAACTTAGAGCTTCATTAAAACAACAAATTGGTGATTATAAAGGAGCAGAACAGGACAAGCAAACTGCTGAAATAATTAACAATACGAAGCTTGATATTACCGATAGTTTAAAGAGGAATGAAGAGTTAAATATTGCTAAAGTAACTTCATTTAGTGGTAATAACAGCAACAAAAATATTGAGCAAATTTCTAATAATGAAATTGCATTAATTAGCCCATATTACATTAGCTTACTAGCATCTACCAAACACAAACGTATCGTAGATTCCTGGAACAAAAAGAACAATGCTTTTTCTGCTTATTTTTTATTAAATGCTGATAATAATGAAATAAGTGAAGAGCTTAAAAAGGAAAAGTTGAAAACGCTTAATGAAAAAATTCTACTCAATTATAAAAATGGTGAATTATATTTAAAAAGAGCTATTGTTTATGCTTCTCTAGATATTTATGACAAGGCTATTTTAGATTTCAATAAATCTTTACATTTAGATGCAGATAATTATATGGCTCATTTTGGAAAAGCAAATATGTTGTTTCAAACTATTAGTAGAGTAGAGTCTAATAATTACAATATAGATATGGTGATTAAAGATTATGATAAATGTATCGCATTAAATCCAAATTTTTCGTACGCATATTTTAATAGAGCCTATTTAAAATTTCAAAATGAAAATTATATTGGTGCCATTGAAGATTATAGTGAGGCTATAAAACAGTCTCCTTCTTTTGCTGAAGCTTACCTTAATCGTGCACTAATACTATTAATTTTGGAAAATGATGAACAGGCTTGTCTAGACTTAAGTAAAGCTGGTGAACTAGGAATAATAAAGGGGTACTCTCTGATTTCGAAGTATTGTAGTAAATAAGCTAATTAACTAGTTTAAAATCAAAAGAAAAAGAGGCTCCATTATCATTATTAACAGTCAATTCCCCATGAATTTGCAACACTAAAATTTGAACTAAATTTAGTCCTAGAGATTCCAAATTATCTAAATCAAATTTTGGAGGTAATCCAATTCCATTATCTCTGTAGTAAACTTTAAAAACATCTTCAATCTTTTTTATTCCAATTTCAATAATATTGTCTTTTTTTTCGGTAAACGCATATTTTATAGAGTTTGTTATCAGTTCGTTAAATATTAGCCCGA
>JAJCYN010000505.1 GCA_029262915.1 Flavobacteriales bacterium | reverse complement strand
TACTTTTTCAAAAAATAATAAGCGATAAAAAGGAAGTTGAAATTGTAGATACCACACCAATTGAAGATTCTACTAAGTTCCCAAAAACGATGATAGTTAGGGCTGGTGAAAATTATGAAGCTGGAAAAGTAAAATCTTTTTTATTAGGAAAACATTATCGTGCAGCTTGGCAAGCTCCCGTAGAAGTTCCTGTTATTGAAATTCACGAAGAACACGGAGGTTTAACAGCTTTACAAAAAGGCGGAGGAATGCAAACTATTTCTTTACGACTATCCGCTTCTGATGGCAATCAGTATGTTTTTAGGTCTATCCAAAAAGACCCTTCAGCAGCATTACCAGATAATTTAAAAAATACTGCTGCGGCAGAAGTGGTACAAGATCAAATATCTACATCACATCCTTACGGTGCTTTTGTTATCCCTAAAATGGCAGCAGCAGCAGGTATTTTACATTCTGAGCCCAAAATGGTTATTGTACCAGATGATCCACACTTACTTCAATATCAAGATGAATTTGCTAATCAATTAATGTTGTACGAACAACGTGCTGCCAATGATGTTTCAGGTACAAAAAACTTTGGTTATTCTCCCAATGCTATTAGTTCTCCGAAACTCATTAAGAAAATATTAAATAATCATAATGTTACCGTTGATGAACGTGAATTGGCTCGTAATCGACTTTTTGATATGTTTATTGGAGATTGGGATAGGCACGAAGATCAATGGCGTTGGGTAGAATATACTTGTGCTGCTGAAAGTCACGAGCATTGCGAGCATCTGCCCCAAAACAATAGATATTACATTCCCGTTCCGAGAGATAGAGATCAAGCTTTTGTAAAGTTTGATGGTTTGATTCCTCGTTTAGCTGGTAGAAAATGGGTGGTTCGTAAACTACAACATTTCGATTATGATATTAGAGATATTGCTGGAATGAATTTTAATGCCCGTTTTTTAGATCGTTCATTTTTAAACCGTTTAAATAAGCAAGAATGGCTGGATGTCGCTAAAGAACTGCAAATTAGCTTAACTGATCAGATAATTACAGATGCTATTAAACAATGGCCTGATACTATTTATCAATTAGATGGAGAAGAAATTACTGCTAAATTAATTTCAAGAAGAAATAAATTACACGAATTTGCGGCTCGTTATTATAATGTTTTATCAAAAAAAGTAGACGTAATTGGAAGTAATAAAAGTGAGCGTTTTGAAATTATTCGAGTTAATGATTCCATTACATCTGTAAAAGTTTATGCACTTAAAAAAGGAGAAAAAACCAATATTTTCTATCAACGAGATTTTAAAAGAAGTGAAACCAAAGAAATTCGTTTTTATGGTTTGGGAGGAAAAGATGAGTTTGATATTAGTGGAGAAGTTAACGAAGGTATTTTATTACGAATTATTGGAGGTTCTGGAAATGATGCTATTACTGATATATCTAATGTAAAAGGGTTACGAAAAAAGACAAAGTATTACGACACTAAAAAAGAAGAAAACCTTGTTGTTTGTGAAAAGAATAATGAACTCAAGAACCTTTCATCACATCAAAAAATGATTAATCACTATGATAGAAAAGCTTTTAAATATGATTTATTAATTCCAAATATTTTCTTAGGTTTTAATATTGATGATGGTTTGTTTTTAGGCGGTGGAGCAACATTCACTCATTATGGATTTAGAAAAGAGCCTTATTCTTATACCCAAAAATTTGTTGCCAATCGTGCTTTAAAAACGAGTAGTTTTAATATTATTTATGAGGGGAAATTTATAGACCTTATTAAAAAATTAGACTTAGAAATTGACGCATCTGTAAATGCTCCAAAAAGTACTACCAATTTTTATGGTTTAGGTAATGAAACAGTTCGTTTAAATGAAACTGATAAAAATTTCCATTTAGTAAGATTTAATGAAGTAATTTTTGAACCTAAATTGGTTAAAAATGTTGGGAAATTTAATGAGTTAAAATTTGGATCAAAGTATCAATACATAGATATAGAAGAATCCGAAAACAGATTTATAACAAGTTCTTTTGCAGTAGATTATGTCAACAGTACGACAGCTCGTAATTATTTAGGGGTAGAAATGGAATATTCCTTCAGTAATGTGGATAACAAGACAATTCCAACTAGAGGAATTGCGTTTCATATCGGAGGTAGTTGGGAGATAGAAAAGGAAGAACACGATTTAAATTTTGGTCGTTTTGAATCACAATTTTCAATGTACATACCATTGCCATTAAATATGACTTATTCATCAAATATAAAAGGAGTACATATTGTAAACAATTTTGAATTTTTTCAGGCTGCAACTTTAGGGGCTCAAAATCGTAATCACAATAACGGAGATTTAAGAGGTTTTAGAAGAGATCGATTTTCAGGTAGAAGTAGCTTATCACTGAATCAGGAACTTAGAACCAAGTTATTTAATTTTAAAACTTATTTGTTTCCTGGTCAGTTTGGTTTATTGGCTTTTTATGATGTAGGAAGGGTTTGGGCTAGCGGATTACCATCTAACAACTGGCACAGTAGTGTTGGTGGTGGTTTATGGATAAGTCCTTATGACAAGTTGGTTATAAATGCAAGTTATGCTGTTTCTGAAGAGGAAGAGTTATTTATACTTAAAATTGGATTTTTATTTTGATACTATGCTAAAACAAGTAAAATACATTATCTGTATAATTAGTTGCAGTTTTTCTTTTATAATGAATGCTCAAAACTATATTATAATTATTATTGATGATAATGTTAATCATTGTAGTTATT
>JAJCYN010000504.1 GCA_029262915.1 Flavobacteriales bacterium | reverse complement strand
AACTTTAAATAGTCATAAATTTCAGTAGAAGTACCAACTGTAGAGCGTTTATTTACCGTATTTACTTTTTGTTCAATAGCAATTGCTGGTGCAATACCATAAATATGATCAACGGCTGGTTTTTCTATCTTCCCTAAAAATTGTCTGGCATAAGAAGACAAACTCTCCACGTACCTTCGTTGTCCTTCTGCAAACAGCGTATCAAAAGCCAAAGAAGACTTCCCTGAGCCCGACAAACCAGTAATTACAACAAACTTATTTCGAGGGATAGCAACATCAACATTCTTTAAATTATGAACCTTGGCACCTTTTATAACAATGTGTGTTTTTGGATTTATTGTTGTTTTAACCGTTTTAGGCATAGTGTTATTAAGGTGAGTTCTATAGATTCATTTCTTTCAAAAAACAAATATAGCGAATAAGATGTAAGGCATATTTATTTAAAATAGTTGCTATTCTTTAACAAGAAATATAACGCAGTCAGGTTATCTGTTAGAATTGTTCCCTTTGGGTTTTCATAATTTTTTAGAAACAATGAAAATTTTGATGTGAATGAATCTATAGAACACACCTTTAGTGTTAAAGTATGTTAATGAATTCAAAAGTACTCTCTTTTTTAGTAGTTTTGAAGTAACAAAAAAAATATTTTGTCGTAAACACAACATATCTAATAAAACATCGTTAGTATGTTTGTTAACTGAAATTTAAAACAAAAAACGCCTATAAGTAATATCTACTCTTTTTAAATAATAAGCTATAAAAGCTATAATTATTGTGAACAATTAAAGAAGGAGAGGTATTATGAAACTTTCAAAACTTTCGGAAAAGGAATTAGTTCAAGCCTATATAAAAGGTAACGAACTTGCGATTGAACAATTAATCATACGTTTTAAGAGTCAAGTTTACACTTACATTATATGTAAAGTAAGAAATCAAGCCCTTGCAGAAGATGTTTTTCAAGACACTTTCATCAAAGTGATTAACACTATTAAAAGAGGTAAATATAACGATGAAGGAAAGTTTTTACCGTGGGTAATGCGTATCGCTCACAATTTAATTATAGACCATTATAGAAAAAGTACAAGAATGCCTTTTATAAAAGGTAGTGATGACTTTGATATTTTTGATGTGATTAAAAATCCAGACAGTAATATCCAAGAAAATTTAGAAAAAGAACAAGTTCTATCTGATGTTAAGGAATTGGTTAAGTTTTTACCTGCTGATCAAAAAGAGGTATTGATGATGAGACTGTATTACGATATGAGCTTTAAAGAAATTTCAGAAACAACAAACGTCAGTATTAATACAGCCTTAGGAAGAATGCGGTATGCATTAATCAACCTAAGAAAAATGGCTGAAGAAAAGAATTTATCATTAACCCTTCATTAGGAAGTTAATAATAATTGTTTAGTTAGGTAAAAGCTCTGAGGTGGTTCTCAGAGCTTTTTTTAATTTATTTTTAATGTTATATAATAAATTAAAATAATTGTCGTTTTAACTATATTCACTAACAAAAACTAAAACAATTTTATAGCCTATGCAAAAATTTACTCACTCTGATTTATTGGAAATTAATGAACAAGAAAAAGATCTTAAAGTTCTTTTAAATCAACCAAAGGAGGATAAAATGTATACTCCAAAAAAGGAAACAATCAATAATATACTTAATTATTCGAAAGCTTTAAGTGTTAGGAAATCTAAAAATCTAGATTTCATTGAAATGGTCTTAAACTAACCATCTCACTCAAAATCCCGCTGATTGCGGGATTTTTTATTTTACAGCTATTGCTGAAATTTCTACGTTAACGTTTTTGGGTAAACAAGCTACTTCTACTGTTTCTCTCGCAGGAAAATCAGCAAAAAAATAAGTCCCATAAATTTCATTGATTTGAGCAAAATTGTTCATATCAGAAATAAATATGGAGCATTTTATCACATTAGAAAAATCCATTTCAGCTTCGTTTAATAATGCTTTTAAATTTTCCATTACTAATTTAGTTTCACTTTTTATATCAGCAATTTCTAGTTTGTTAGTTCCTGGATTGATGGCAATCTGGCCAGAAGTATAAAGTGTATCTCCAACCATTACAGCTTGGCTATATGGACCAATTGGTGTTGGAGCATTTGGTGTGTTTATTATTTTTTTCATTTTCAATAAAAATTTAATAACAAATATCATTATTTATTTTACTATATTAGTTGTTTGTACCTAACATTACAATTATGATAAGTTGCTTGAAACCTAAAAAAGTCATTTTCTGTTTATTGTTCTTTTTCATGTTGGTTCCAGTATTATCTTTTGCTAATGAGCCAACTCATCAAGAAGGTACAACTCACGTTGAAAATGAGCATCGCCAAAACGAAGGTTCAGATCATCATCCTGATACTTCCCCTTTATTTTTTATCATAATAGCAGTTATAATTGGGGCTGCAACACGTTTTGTTTTTCAAAAAAGTGTAATTCCATTTACAGTGATTTTACTGCTTTTAGGGATTGGAATTGGGGTTTTGGGTCGTTTTAATTACTTAGATATTTATTAAATAGGTTCTTTTCATCTCGATTTCTACTTTTTAGATCAATACATTATTTGGGCCGCTAATATTTATCCTCACATAATTCTATATGTTTTTCTAACAATTTTAATATT
>JAJCYN010000503.1 GCA_029262915.1 Flavobacteriales bacterium | reverse complement strand
TGAGCATATTTTTTAACACTTAAATAAATAGCACTTCTTCCCCAGAAAAAAGGATTAATAAAAAAGCTAATCAATGAAGGTTTGAAGAGCTGTTTTAATATGGAGTCTTTAATTTTTGACACTGAATAAAATATAATAAAGTCTATTCCTGAATTCTTAATAACCTACCTGGATTACCAACATAGATTCCTTTATCTACTAAAACAATGCTCTTAGTAATTATTGTACCCATTCCAATAATACAATGTTTAGGCAATACTAATCTAGGGTGAACAATTGCACCCAAATATATCCTAGAACCTTCTGAAGCGGTTACGTGTCCGCCAATAATTGCGTTACATCTAAGCTGAGCATTATCTTCTATTACACAATCATGTCCAGCATGGGCATTCTTTAACCATAAAGTGTTGTTATGTACAATTGTCGGCTCCTCGGTTCCACTATCAATTGTAATCTGTTTTGTTAGTCTATTGTTGTTTCCAATAATAACACCTTTACGTTCTTTGTCAAAAAACTTAATACTCTCTCCAACATCCCCTATTATACAATGTGGTCCAATATGATTATCATTGCCTAATTCAACCTTCTCCTCTAACACAGTATAGGCTCCGATATAATTTCCTGTTCCCATTTTTACAGAAGGATGAAGAACGGCTGTTGAATGAATCGTATTCCCTTCATATTTCTCAGTATTACTATTCATAACTAATTATATAAATAATTTATAATTCGTAAAATTAGAAAAAGTATTCTACAATCTTGATCTTAAGATATCATTCACTTTTTCCACTCTTTTTTCAATGGTATGGTCCTTTAATGTTCTTCTTTGGCCAGCTTGGGCAATACGCCTCATTTCATCTGGGTTATCCATTAACCATTTCACTTTATCTATGCATTCCTCAACCGATTTATAGGTTACAACCTCGTTCTCCAAATCAAACAAATCTTTCATGTTTTCCTTCCAATCAGTAACTAAACAAGTTCCTATTCCTGTAGCCTCAAACAATCTCAAATTTCCAGCACATTTACCTGCAATATCACCATGAATATTAAAGCAAATATTCGCTTTTTCCAAGACTTTATACATATTCATCCCAAAAACGGGATCCTCTACTCTTTCTTTCAATTTATTTGAGTAGAATTTAATATCTGCCTGAGCGTGCAATTTATGCTTGTTTAAAATTGAAATATTATCAACAATAAAGTCTAAGCTTAATTTATTTAGCAAACGAATCGTTTGAGAGAATGATCGCTTAAGAAAAATTCTATTTGTTGATTCCAAATTTCCGTAAAAAGCCATATCAATATTGCTGTTTACAATCTTCTCCAAGTATTCAATTCTCTCATTATGCAGTCCATATCCAGTTATTAATGATCCGGTAAACACCAAGTTAGATTCGATGAATTTATTTTTATTGCCCTTAATTTCATCTAAAATTGAATGATTAAACGCATGATACACAAGCTCAACTTGTTTTACTCCTTTTTGTTTTAATTCTGTTACGGTACAAGGGGAACAAGTAAAAACTATATCCAATTCATGAAATGCGGTTTCTAATGTTTCATTGTAAGGAGCACATATATGTCCTACGACCAACTTTAAATTTTCAACTTCATTCTTTAACAGGTTAATCCATTCTTTAGTCAATAAACGTGTAGTATCAATCCAAACAACATCAGGCTTATAATATTTCAACTGTTCTAAAACAATCTCCTCCGATGACAAGTCTGAATTAATATTATGCTCTTTTGTCCATTTTTTTTGAAGAGAATCAGCATTAGAAATAATGTCTATGGCATCTACTCCAGCTTTCCTTAAATACTTACCATAAGAACTAACTATTTCTATTGATTCATTAACAATACTATTGTATTCTTCTTGATAATTTAGACCTTTATTATCAGGGTTGTTTTCATAATGCGATTTTAAAAATTCACCATAATAGTCTGTTATTCTTATAAAACGATAACTCATAAATAGTCTAATTAGATTCTAAATGATTGGAGTTTGAAGTACTTTTATACGTAACAATCAAAGCAAAAATAATCCAAAATTCAGTCATATTATAACAAGCACCAGAAGTCATGGTATTCAAAAAGAAATAAAACCCTATTACACTAACAAAAACAATTTGGAATTTAGAGATAATATTTCTTGCAAAAATTAAAAATATTGGAATAATAAGCAATAGTCCCACCACTCCGGTAGCAATAAGTATGTCTAATAATATATTATGCGCGTACATTTTAGATTCGAGAACAAGGAAGTGTGAACCAAAAATTGGATCCCCCAAAAACTGGTTAATGGCATCTTCTATAATTTTCAAACGATTAACAGTACTCTGATCTCTATTAAAATTATTTAATCTATGCCATAAGGGATTTCCTGCGATAAAGTATTTATCAAAAATTAGTGAAACCAAATAATTGGCTATAATGGAAAAAGTTAAAGCCAAAAACAAATACAAATATTTAAAGCTAATTTTCTTATCCTTAAAAAAGAGGATGAATAACAAAGCCAGCAGAATAGATAATATTGGGCCTCTCGAAGCAGTGGTTAACACCATAAAAAACCCTAATACTATGAGTAGATAATTTACGAATTTTTTTGATTTTTTTAAAAAACTAGATAAAACCAATAAACTTCCATAAACGGCAATTGATATAGCATCAAAATAATCAAATCCCTCCCAAGTAACTATAAAACGATAGCCAACGCTATCAGTATAAAATCTATCAATAACAAATATTATTAATAAGGAACAATTTAGAATCACCAAGTAGCGATGTAACCAAATCTGCATAAAATTAAAATCTATTTTATCTATGGTCATTACCGCTAGCATCGGAACAATAGTAATACCAACAGCAAACAAATAATAATAGTACTTAGAGAAAGAAGAGACATCATGAACATTGTATAACTCAATATCCAAAACCATCCTTAATAAATAACAAGCCCAGAAAATAAAAAATAAAATAATCGGTGCTTTTTTTATTAAAAATTCTTTATTAAGCTTTAGATTAAAGATTGTTTTAAAACGAGAACTAGCAAAGAATTCGAATAGTAGCAGGAACGAAATTAATAAGTTTAATAACCTAAATAATTTACTTATAATTCCTGTTTGTATTTCTAGTGAGTAATTAATTAACGCTATCGCAGGAAAGCTAAAAACCAACAGTAAAACAAAAATGGCATTCCGTTTGGCGATATGAGTTGAAAACAACCTATTTTTAATACCTAAAAACATCTCTAATTAGCTAGTTCTTTATCAGTTTGGATTCATAATTAGTTACAATTTTATACAAAATTGTACAGTTTATTAAACTCATCAAAACTTCTATGGCAACATATACCTTTAAAAAATCTATAATGTCTAATTGTTTAAAAAATAACAAAGAACAAATAGACAAAAAATAGGCGACTTGCCAAACACTACTTATTCGAATTTTATCAAATGTGATGTAAATAGATGAAAAAGTTGACGTGATAAAATTGAGTGAAAAACTAAATATTAGTACCTTAGAAAAGGTACTAGACAATACGTAGTTGCTACCGAAAATAATTCCAAATAAACTATTACCGAATAAAAACAATAAAATCGCTTCTACACTTATTATAAAAATGAG
>JAJCYN010000502.1 GCA_029262915.1 Flavobacteriales bacterium | reverse complement strand
TTCGTGAGTCTCACTCACTTTGCCTTTGTTTAACGAATAATTTATTTTTTGATTCCCTACTTTTAAGTAAACAGTATTTGCTTGCTCCTTAAAAACCTCAATTAATAGGGTATTTTTTATTGTTACTTTTTTTGGTGAAACTACTTTACTTGATTCAATAAAGCAATAAATAAAATCATCATTATTGATTTCCTTACCTACAAATTTGTAATTCAAGCTTTCTCCATCTGCAATAATATGCAATCGTTTGTCTATGTACCTCATTAAAAAATCATCAGCTTCCTTATTTTCTTTAGGTGTTCCTAAAAACAATTCTGGAGCACCTGAGGTAGCAAGTGCTTTTTCTAAATCGTGGCCAATAAATTTAATCGAAATTTCAAAGGTTTTACTTTCAGCATTATACTCCGCCTCGGTAATCGACACATAGTATTTATGCATTGCAAAACTTAACAATGAAAGGGTTAAAACCGAAAATAAAATCTTTTTAATCACGTGCCAATCTTGTAAAAGGAGCACTAAAGTAAGTATTTTAATTCAAAAAACTTCTGGCTTTAGCAATTGCCGCCTCTACACCTGAAACATCACTACCACCTGCTGTGGCAAAAAATGGCTGCCCACCTCCTCCTCCTCTCATTTCTTTGGCAGCTTCTCTAATAATATTGCCCGCATGTAAGTCTTTTTCTTTAGCTAAATTATCGGATATAACTATGGTTAAACTTGGTTTCCCATTGATCTCTGCTCCTAATACTAAAAACAAGTTTTCTACTTGCCCTTTTAACTGAAAAGCCAAATCTTTTATAGCAGCTGTATCACCTAAATCTACTTTTTGAGTAATTACGTTGATGCCATTAAGCTCTTCAACATTCTCTAATAATTCTTCCTTAATAGCTTTTGTTTGTTCTTTATTTCCTTCACCTTCTTCTTTAGCTATTTTTTTCTTCTCGGCTATTAAAACATCAATTAAATGCTTAGGTATTTTAATTTTTGTGAAATCATTGATAGCTTCATTGATATTTGAACTGACTAATCCTCCTGATTCAGAGCTGTAACCTTCAATTTTAGATACCCCCGAAATCTGTTCATACTCTTTTTCTAAATTATTTTTTATAGTCACAATTTCATTCAAAGTTTGGCTTGGTACTAACTCCGTTAAAGCAAAAACATTTCTATCTATATTCTCTATCTTATCTTTTAACCACATTCCAGCTCCTTTTGAAGTCAACGCCTCTATCCTTCGGATCCCAGAAGCAACAGATCCTTCAGATTTTATTTTAAACAATTCTATTGCTGAGGTAGAGTTTACATGAATTCCACCACACAATTCTCGTGACTCTCCAAATTCTATCATTCGAACAACATCTCCATATTTTTCTCCAAACAACATCATTGCTCCTTTTTCTTCAGCTATTGTTATAGGGATCGCTCTATGTTCCTGCAATTTAAAATTTTCTTTAATTCTACTGTTAACCAAATCTTCAATTTGAGTTAGCTGCTCATCACTCACTTTTTCGAAATGAGAAAAATCAAATCGTAGGTAATCCGAATTAACTAATGATCCTTTTTGCTCCACATGAGTTCCTAAAATTTCTCTTAATGCTTGGTGCATTAGATGGGTAGCTGTATGGTTACGTGCGATTAATTTTCTTTTATCATCAACAACAGCTTTGAACCGAGCATTTATATCTTTTGGAAGATCCTGTGTATAATGTATGATTAAATTATTCTCTCTTTTTGTATCATCAATAGCGACTATATTTTCTTCATTTAATTTAAGATATCCACTGTCTCCAACTTGCCCACCTCCTTCAGGATAAAAAGGTGTTAGATTAAATACCAACTGGTAGATTTCTTCTCCTTTAGCTTTTATCTTTCGATATTTAGTTATTTGGATATCGGCTTCGGTATAATCATAACCAATAAATTCTTCCACATCATCTTCTCTCAATTCCACCCAATCTTCTGCTTCTATTTTTGTTGCAGCCCTCGAGCGTTCTTTTTGCCTCATCAATTCTTCAGAAAATCCAGGCATATCTACATGAAACTCATTTTCTAATGCCAATAATTCTGTTAGATCAATAGGGAATCCAAATGTATCATACAATTCAAAGGCAAATTTTCCATCAATCATTTTGTCGTTGGCTGTTGCCAAATAATTTTCAAATCGTTGAATTCCTTTCGCCAAGGTTCTCAAAAAACTATCTTCTTCTTCTTTTATTACTTTAGCAATCAGCTCTTGTTGCGATTTTAATTCAGGAAACACGTCTCCCATTTGTGTCACCAATACCTCAACCAACTGATAAATGAAAGGCTCCTTAATATTTAAAAAGCTATAACCATAACGAATTCCTCTTCTTAAAATCCTTCGAATAACGTACCCAGCACCAGTATTTGATGGCAACTGTCCATCCGCAATAGAAAAAGCAACTGCCCTAACATGGTCCGCAATTACACGAATTGCTACGTCAGTTTTAACTGAGATGTCTAACGTATGTTCATATTTTACTCCTGAAATTTCACTTATTTTTTCAATAATCGGAGAAAACACATCGGTATCATAATTGGATTTTTTGCCTTGCAACACCATTGCCAAGCGTTCAAATCCCATTCCGGTATCTACATGTTTGTTAGGTAATGGTTTTAAATCTCCAATTGCCATTCTGTTGAACTCCATAAAAACCAAATTCCAAATTTCCACAACTTGAGGGT
>JAJCYN010000501.1 GCA_029262915.1 Flavobacteriales bacterium | reverse complement strand
TGAAAAGTTCTTTAGAATACCCAGCCCTTGGATACTGAGTTGAAGAAACATCTTTATAATTACCCCATCTATCCATAGCCGTTCTATCATAAGAACGATTACTTTTGGCATAATTGAATATATACGGGCTAAACTGGCCTCTACTAGAATTTTCGAACGTGAAATTTAAATCGATTAATGTTAGTTTTCCTCCCCCCGTAGGATTATTCGGGATACCAGGGCATAAAGAATAATTATATCCAAAGTTAACTGTTTTTATTGGTGTTGATGCGGTTGGATTGCTTATAAATAATTCACCATGCTGATTCAATTCATTTTTTGAATACAGTTTAATTTTATCTAACCTACACATCGTTTCAACACCGGGAGCACTTGTTCCTGTAACAGCAGAAGCATACTGGCTATTCGCTTCAAACCCATCTTCTCTCGGAGAGGTAACAAAAACAGCTTTATGCGTTTTGGTTTCGATAGAAGCTAAAAAGAATATTTCTTTTGTCCCATAGCTATAAGCTACCATATTATCATCAGAGGACTCTGTCCCTTCAATAAATGATCCTTCTGCAAAAGGTAATCTCCATTTGTATGCAGGAGCTTTTTTTTGATAGTTAAATGTTGTAAAATAACCTAAGTCATCATCTGTTGGTCCATTTCCTGTTAAATCAACATAATCAGCCGAAAAGACCGAAGTTAACATCCAACTGTGCACATATTCGGGTAATGTAGTACTGTTTCTGTATTCATTTTTAGTTCCGTTATTCGTTCCAGGTAATACAGGAGATGTCCCCGATACTACTGTGGCAGAAAGTGCAGTTGTTGCCATAGTTTCATCAACCTGGGTATTGTTATAGGCGGGTAAGCCATAAACGTATCTCATACCATCTGGCTCTATCACCTCTATTTCAGAAATATGATGACCAGGCTTGGTAACGTCAAACTTAGCAACGTTTTGATTCGATGCAACATCAAAATAAGTTAAGTCTCTACTTAACCCATATTGTTTAGCTTGATTATAAGTGAGCTTGTTAATTACTTTTCCCCTTCTTTGTCTTTTCCCATCACCAGTAATTTTAGCATACCCATCTCCAGTAACTGTTGTGTTGGGTAAAGCACTATGTTGTCTATAATTATTAGTTACCTCAAAACTGCGATTAAGCCAGCCTCCAGTTTTAATTAAATCTAAACGAACGGCTTCATCTCCCTCCCAATTTAACAATTGGTTTTCTAGATTATTATTTAATTCAAACCCAACTTTTTCCCCATATTCTTGAAAATAGGCTAGCTCTATGGCATCATTACCAGTACCTGGGTTAGTGCTTATTCCATTTCCATCATTCCACCTTCCTGATTGTTCTTTAGTATTGCCACTATTTAATCCAAAACCTATATGGGTATTGATTACCGGTGGAGGCAAAATTGTTGTTCCAAACTCTAACGTTCCTCCAGTTGTAGTTGAATTGTTTTGCTTAAATTGATCGGTAAGAACATCTACCTTTGTTCGATAAGGGCGAAACATTCCACCAGCACCTTGTCCAGTATAAGTAAACAAATCATAAGTATAATTTGATGAAGCTAGGTTGGGCACTTTTTTGGAGTATGCTAATGCGTTTCTACTAAAGTCTTTCACACTATTATCTAACCCTCCGGTTGGTGTATTTAAATAACCGAAAGCTGGTGCCGTAACAACTCCTCCATTTTCTAAATTGGTTCTATTTACAAACCCACTCCAACCCAATGGAAAGGGAGAAAAATACTCTCCGAACCATCCTGGCGATATTGGCATAATTGAAACACCGATGTTAAAAGGTACTGTTGTCGTTTTAAAAGGCAATGCTGCTTGAGGCACGCTGTGTACCGTAGCGAAAGACAAGGAAGAAGAGGTAGACCCTTTTAAAGCAACCACCTTATTTTTAGTAGAGAATACTTTTGCCTTTGTTGTTAAGTGAGTAGTAAATCCTATATCTGTTAAGCCTTGCCTATTATTTGCTCCAGCAGATAGTGTATTACTTAATCCCATTCCTAAAAATTGATTATTCATAGAAATTGATGGAGCAACACCAATACCATTTTGAGAATCAACAGTTAAGCCTATTCCTAAATCAAATTTGTTAGAAAATTCAGGAATCGGAAGACCAATGTTTAGTCGATAACCTAATCCTTTAAATGTGTTAAAATAAATTTGCCATTGAAATGGATTGGGTGGGATATCAGGAAATCCAAATTGTTCAGATTTCAAATATCCCCCATCTAAACCAACCGTTATATTTTCTTTAAAATCGTAATCATAAACTACTTGATCTCCATCAAAATCGTCTGGTAATCCTCGTAATTGTCTGTTTATAGCTCCTACGTTTACATTCCATCCTAAACCTACCCAGCTGGCTTCTTGCTCCATACCAACGCCTGAATGATAACTTAAGTTAATCGGATAGCCTCCATTTGGACCAGGTACAGAAAGTAGCGGTATGTTATAATTAAAATCGCCAGAATATAAATCTACCATATCAGTAGTTGTGGCGGGTTCAAAACTTGCAAATTCTTCTTGTGCTGGACCAGAAGTTAGCGCAAAACTTACTGTAGGAAATCCTAATTGAAACAGCATATTGAATGCTACCATTAGTGTAAATGCTTTAAATGTTTTACTCTTTCTTAATCGTCTCATATACTATATTGTTATTAAATGAGGTATGTTATCAATATGTTTTTTATCCAAATGAAATTTTATTAATCCGTTTCCAAACACCTGATCATTAATTACTAAAGTTTGATCCGTTTCTTTTTTGTCTATAGGAAAACCCAGCACCACATCTACATGAGGAGTGATACCTTGCACCTGAACAAAATGATAAAGACCACAATTAATTGTTTCATTTGCTGTTTGCAATTGTATATCATTCTGAAAATCAAAGGATAGGTAGTTCAACCTTTGCAAATACAAAGATTTATCACTTATTCCTTTACTTATAACATCGGTTTGATTTAGAGATGTTATCCTGAGGTTATAATAAACCATTCCCTCTAGTTCCTGTTTTCTATTTTCAACTTTCCCTTTATGTATATTATATTTACGCTCTTCATTCAACACAATAAACTCATAAGGTTTGTATTGAGAAGAAAAACTTACATTGCCTAGTTCTTTTTTTACTACCAACCCATTTTCAGGGTTTTTTACCC
>JAJCYN010000500.1 GCA_029262915.1 Flavobacteriales bacterium | reverse complement strand
ATTTTGTCAATAAATAATTGATTCTTTTTATCAACAATATAAATTAATGAGTTTTCAACACGAACGGAAGTGACAGAATTATATTTAAGGGGTTTATACTTAGCTCTTTCCAAAGTGAAAAAATCATACGTTTCAATTTCCCCAGTTTTATTTGTATAAATTATAGACTTATCTCTTACTTGGAATTCCTTTAAACCATAAACAGGTATTGTTTTTAAATAAGCTCCATAGACATCAAATACTAAAATTCCATTATTAGCATCATTCATGTAGAGCTTATTATTATACTCAATTAGATAGTTCGTTTGTATATTCTTATTTAAAAGGTTTGCTAAATTTCCAGACGAGTTTGTTGTTATGAGCTCTTGATTTTTTCTAATTAATTCAAAACGAACAGGATCATAATACCAAATACCATCATTATATGATCTACACACCAAACTAGTTTCATCTAGCTCTAGTGTGGTTAAATCAATTACATCACTTGTTGGTGATAAAGTATTATCCAATATTAAAATTTTAGTGAAATCTTTAAAATACACCAATATTTTTTGTGGGTTAGTAACATCAACATTAGCTATAACACCTAGTATGTTATTACTGTAAGTAAAATCCAATTTACCATCATTAGAATATTTATTAATTTTAGTATCACTTGTTTCATAATAAAATCCAAACTGGTCAGTAGTAATTGTTTTCCCATTAAAAGGAATAGGTTTTATCTGGGCATATAAGGAATATGCAAAGAATGTAATTAGTATCGTTAAGAAGTATTTCATTATCGTTTACAAGCTAAAATTATACCATTTGAATCAATTCGTCAACATATTTAGTATCATTTGATAGTCTGGGAATTTTATGTTGCCCTCCCAATTTATTTTTATGTTTCATCCAATTGTAAAAAGTACCGGGGTTAAGCTCATTTATTTCAGGTTTAGCTAAAACCATATTGTTAAATCTTTTAGCCTCATAATCAGAATTAATGTATTTTAATTCATTGTCTAATACTTCAGAAAAATAATCAATATTTTTTGGTGGTTTTTCAAATTCAATTAACCATTGATGTTTTCCTGTAGATTGATTGGTGAAAAATTTAGGAGCAACTGTATATTCTTTAATTATCGATTCTGTTTTAGCACAAGCTTCTGAAAGTGCTCTTTCAGCATTTTCTATAATTAACTCTTCCCCAAACGCATTAATAAAGTGATTTATTCTACCAGTTACTTTTATTCTGTATGGATTTAATGTTGTAAACTTTACTGTATCGCCAATTATATAACGCCACAATCCAGCATTGGTAGAAATTACTACTGCATAATTTTTATTTAACTCAACATTTTCTATTGTTATCGTTTTAGGGGTTGGTTCATTTATTTCTGATTTTTCAATAAACTCGTAAAAAATACCATAATCGAGCATTAATAACATCTCTTCCACTCCACTCTGATCTTGCAAACCAAAAAAACCTTCTGTAGCATTGTAGTTTTCATAATAATTGAGCTGAGTTCCATTTATTATTTTTTTAAACTGTTCTTTATAAGGCGAAAAATTGACCCCTCCGTGCATAAACAGTTCTAGATTTGGCCAAATATCTAATATATTGTCAGTTTTATTAATTTCAAGGATTCTTTTCAATAGTACCAATGTCCATGATGGTACACCTGAAATATTGGATACGTTCTCTTTGGCTGTAGATATCGCCATTCTTTCAATCTTTTCTTCCCAATTATCCATTATGGCAATAGACATTTTAGGAATCCTTCTTTGTTCCACCCACATGGGAAAGTTTTTCATTATAATTGCTGATAAATCACCATAATAAGAATTATTACTAAAGGAATTAATAGCACTACTCCCTCCTACAACCAACACTCTCCCTAAAATCAGTTTTGTATCTGGATGATTATTATGATAAATAGCCAATAAATCCTTCCCACCTTTATAATGGCAATCAATCAACGACTCTTTACTCACAGGAATAAATTTACTTTTGCCTGTAACGGTTCCTGAAGATTTTGCAAACCATTTTATATCCGTTGGCCATAACACATTTTGTTCTCCATGCTTAATTCTGATTATTTGATCTTTAAGACTTTCATAATCCTGCAAAGGCAGTCTATTAATATAATCTTGATAGTTTTTAATTGATTTGTAATCATATTTTTTTCCCCACTCTGTGTTTTTTGCTTTATCAATTAAGTTGAGAAATAACTCATTTTGAACATCTACAGGATATTTCATAAATAATTCCATTTGATGGATTCGTTTTTTGATGATCCACGAAAAAACTGAGTTAATAATCTCCATTTTAGTTAAAAGTCTGTAAGTTTATAAAGTTACAAGTTTTACAACTAATACTTTTAACTTTACTCTTTCAAACTTTACAAACTATAAAAATCATGCAATTTACTGGTCAGATTAGAAAGATGCACACCAAATTAGGTAAGCTAGTAGAATATCAACTCCCAATTGGTGATGACTTGGTTGATATGAATCAATTTATAGGAAAAGAAATCTCTTTAACCTATCAAAACAGAATAGTATGTGTTAAATGTGGTAGAGATACTGTTAAATCATTCAATCAAGGGTTCTGTTACTCTTGCTTCAGAGATGCCCCTGAGGCTGCCGATTGGATTATACGTCCAGAATTATCTAAAGCACATTTAGGCATTGAAGATAGAGACCTTTCCTATGAAGAGTCTGTTCAATTAAAACCTCATGTTGTCTATTTATCATTAACCAGTGGAATGAAAGTTGGTGTAACAAGAGACACTCAAGTCCCAACTCGTTGGATTGACCAAGGAGCAGTTAAAGCAATTAAATTAGCTGAAACTCCCAATCGTTATTTAGCAGGAATGATAGAAGTAAGCCTAAAAGACCATATGGCGGATAAAACAAACTGGAGAAAAATGTTAATGAATATTTATCCTGATATTGATTTGATCACAAAAAAAATTGAAACAAGATCTTTATTGGATGAAAAATATCACCAATATATATCGAAAACTGACGAAGTAATTGACATTAATTTTCCGGTTCTAAATTATCCTGTAAAAGTAAAAAGCATAGGTTTTGATAAGGTAGCCGAATTTACTGGGAAATTAGTAGGAATTAAAGGGCAGTACTTATTATTTGCTAATGGAATAGTTCTCAACATTCGTAAGCATGGAGGATATATCGTAGCATTATCTGCTAGTTAAAAACCCAAAGCAGTGTTTAGTTATTCCCTTCATTCCCTTTCCCATAATGTGATTATTAATAAGAAAAGTGTTTATCTTAGCAAAATTCTATTTAACTATGAAAGTAAATTTAAAAGTTGTTTTAGGAATTTCGATAGTAATTAATTTATTTTTAGGCTATTCATTACTAAATTCTTCTCCAGAAGGATCAATCCCGCCAAAGGAAATTAAAAAATTAAGTGATATCGATTTTTTTACTGAATACTACAAAGTGGATAATCAACTTCTATTCTTAGGTGATAGTTGGATTTATCAAGGTAAATGGAAAGAATCTTTAAATAATCCTAACATAATTAATCGGGGAGAAGGAGGACTTACAACTTATCAATTTTATATGAAAATGAATGCTTTAGTAAAGGGAAAACCTAAAAAGGTTTTCTTATTATTAGGTGCTAATGATTTAGAAAAAGACGC
>JAJCYN010000499.1 GCA_029262915.1 Flavobacteriales bacterium | reverse complement strand
TGTCCACCCTGGACATAGCAGCATTCTGTAGCTTTGCTATAAACAGAGCACCCAGGAGATGAGTGTTCTCTTTCAAATGGCCCTTGCTTAAATTAATCAGAAGCCACTTTCCACTGTCCATGGCATCTCGAAAATTGAAAGAACTTTTTGATTGTCCAATAATTGATCTAACGGTGGAGTCAGCTGTAAAAATAGAAAGTCTGTTTAATATAGGTTCCCGGTATATTGCCTGCATTTTATCTGACAGACTGTCATATCGCGAGAACCAGTATTCACGAACCTCTGATGAACTTACCTTCTCCACCAGTCTTAGACGAAATGACCTGTCCGTCAAGAGTCTCCTTACTTCGAGAAGTGTCAGCTTGTTATATGCAAGAGTCAGAAAGGTGTTTCTCAAAAGCTCATCCATTCTCGGCCCCCAGTGAGAATCATGCCAAATCCTTTTAAAAATACCCATTAGCTCCATGACCAATGGATAAGGATCAGTACTTGAAGCTTCAAGCGGGT
Source organism: Flavobacteriales bacterium (assembly GCA_029262915.1). GTDB lineage: Bacteria > Bacteroidota > Bacteroidia > Flavobacteriales_E > Vicingaceae. The sequence goes on along the minus strand of JAJCYN010000499.1, from coordinate 2,341 downwards.
TAAATCCCACAGCGCTCTCCGTATTAAACGGCTCTACAAGAATTAATTTTTTACCTGCGGCTTTGTGTGTTAATGGTGATTGAGCAGCACCGGCGACGCTTCCAATATATTTGAGGATATTGTGGATTAAATCCCCGTGTGGATCTATTAGACAAAAACCATTCCGAGACTGGACATCTTGTCTTATTAAAGACTCGATTAGCTTCGTCTTCCCCATGCCAGTAGCTCCCAAAACATAAAGATGCTCAAGTCTCCCTTTATCTGGCAGCCAAACTTTCTCATTAATGCCGCGAGCAGGAAAATGCTGTCCCAATATAGCCCCTTCAACAACTTCTTCTTTTGTGCTTTTTCGTGCTATTTTCATCATTGCTTCGATAAATTCGATCATCTTTTTTTCAATCATTTTTTTCCTCCTTTCTTTTTAATTTGATACGTGAATATAACCAGGAAGGTTTCAGGAAATGGACCAAACCTATCGGAATGCAATGGTGAAATACGTGACAAATGAAAATAGTGATCGGAATTCAAACTTAGAAAATTTAAAAAGAAGAACTTGGAAGATGACTAATGTAATAGAGAGAACACTCTCTTTTATATGGAACTCCTGATTTTTATGGGAGATACAGGCGAAATGAAACCTGTTTGGCAATATTAAGGTATATAAAATTTAATGAAAGGAGTTTAGATGGATCAGAGTATCATATTGAGATTTCAAGAATTACATCTCAAACGCTTTAATGATGCACTTAATGACACTGAAGAAAAAGAATTCAAAACTATTTTAAATCAACTTTATAAGAAATATGATAAGTGTTTTATTGCACCGGCTGTTTACAGGTGGACCTCAATTCTAATAACAACATTTATTGGAAATCTTCCAAGTGATTTATCCGCTGAGGATCTTATGGCTGAAGTTTGGAAGAGGGGTTTTATTGGTGAAAATGCAAAAATTCTAAAGTGGGATCCAGAGAGGGGTAAATTTAGTACATTTTTATCTAAAATGATTCGATGGATATGTCATGAAGTAGTGCGCACCCATCCTGATATTAAGAGAAAATTAATTTTAATGGAAGACAGAGACAAAACTGCTGCAAAAACAAAAGAGATTCTTGATTGCAAAATTAGTAGATCTTTAGATGAAGAAATACTTATTAGAAATTCTGATGGCAAGGAAAAATTAACTTTACGGGACACAATCAAACAAGACAATCTAAATACAATAAATCTTAAAGACCTAAAACTCGATGAAATATCTGAGACCTACCTGTGTGAAATTTCCGGAATGAATACACATACGGTTATGTATAATGACCTTAAGACAAGAAAATATAGATCACTACATGGAGAAATTGATAAACTTCCCGAAAAAGTAAAAAGAGATATATGCCGGAAGTTTGGCATTGACGTAGAACCGCACAGCTATGACGAAATAGCCATGGCAAACAATGAAGTGGTTGGTACGGTAAAGGCAAGAATAAGCCGCGGGATCAGCAAAGTAAAAAAATCCCTTTTTGAAAGGAGTGAATAAATATGTCGTGCCCCTCAAAAAATCATTTAGTAGCATATATAAATTACCAGCTCAGTGAAAGTGAAGATAAGAGCATTAAATCTCATATTAAAGAGTGCGAGGCGTGTAAAAAACAGCTAGATACGCTCATTGCACTTGATGAGATTCTGTGTGATATAGAGGAAAATGATTACCCGTCTTATATGCCAAAATCTAATCCAATAGAAGACAAACTGCGCAAGTTAGAATTTGATTCGATGATCTCTAAAAGTCTTAATGCTGATAGAAAGAAGAAATCAAAAGAAACGACAAGCAAACTTTCAAGGCAAGAAATGATGGTATTGGATTCACTTGCAAATAAGGGAAAGAGCAAGCCGGTAAGAAAAGTCGAGGATCTGTTAATAGAAAAAGATCCTGATATTAAAATAGGAAAAGATCGCATACTCAGCGCGTTAAAGAAAAAAGAAACAAATGATTTTAAAGGATCGGCTAAGCCAAAACCTGCCGAGGAGAAGAAAAGATCAAGAAATAAACGCCTGGATCAATGAAAGCACTAGTTCGCATAAGATCTAATAATACAGTTGTGCATATCCTGTGATATCTGGGGATAACTGCGTACTCTTGACGGATTTATTCAGTGTGTTAAAGTGAAGGCATAGGGTTGTGTACAACTCTTAGGTTCATAGACTTTTTTCATATACATCCCGCAAACAAATTTCCCATCATCAAAACCTTCTTTTCTGTGGTTAGTGCAGGATTATTCCTGTAGCGGTCGGGAAACCGTGTTTGCCTAACCTCGAAAGGAAGGTTTTTTGTTTGTTTTCCGCCAGAATG
>JAJCYN010000498.1 GCA_029262915.1 Flavobacteriales bacterium | reverse complement strand
TCTCTATGTAATCAGGAAACTTATTGTCGCAAGAAATGAGAGAGAAAAACAGGACTAGTATAGCAATTACTCTTTTCAATTTACCTTATTTAATCGCAACCAGTTCAATATCGTATATGATTGTTGAGCGAAAAGGAATTTTTTTTAAATCGCCAGCTAAACCATGTGCTAAATGTGATGGGATAATTATGATGGCTTTATCCCCAACACTCATAAACTGAATCCCTTCATGTAAACCACTTTCTACGTAATCTTTACCAACAGTAAATTCTTCTACTGCTTCCTTAGTAGAATAACACTCAGTACCATCTAATAAATTAATAGTGTATTGTACTACTGCTCTCTGATTATTACTTATTACCTCTCCTTCTATATCCTTATAAATTTGGTAACGTAATCCAGTTTGAGTTTTAACCAATTCTAATTTATTCTTCTCAATGTAGTGATCAATTTGTTCTGATTCTAACATTGTAGCTTTCTTATTAGCGGCTATTAAATCTTCTTGTAATTGACTCATATCTATTGAATGTTGCTTTTCAGCATCACCAGAGCATGAAATAATTAAAGCACTTAATATGGTACATATATATAATCGCATTTTAGCTTTTAATTATTTTGTTTCATTACCTCTTCAACCTTTTTAATGGCTTCCTCTAAAGACATCTCTAACATTCCTCCAGCAGCATAAATATGTCCTCCTCCATTAAAATGTTCATTAGCTATTTTATTCACATAAAAATCATCTTTAGACCTAAATGACAAGCTAATGTTAGCTTCTTTTTCCGTAATGAGAACTGTAAACTTAATTCCGTCAATCGATAACGGATAGTTTACTAATCCTTCTGTGTCTCCCTTTTTAAATGAAAACCTTTTAAGTTCTTTTTGTGATAAAGAAATATAAGCTGCATTGTATTCTGGAAAAACTATCATTTTCTCAGTGAGAGCATATCCTAATAATCTTAACCTATGCTCAGAATAGGTATCATATACCTCTTGGTGTATTTTGGAACCATCGACACCTAAATCTATTAAATGGGCTATTATCTGATGTGTTTTAGATGTTGTTGAGGGATAACGAAAAGAACCTGTATCCGTCATTATTCCACAATAAATACACTCCGCAATGGTTTTATCCAACTTATCTAATTCACCTACATTTTCAATAAATTCATAAATCAATTGGGAAGTAGAACAACACATTGTATCAACAATATAATGATCTGCAAAATCTTGTGGATCTTGATGATGATCGATTACAATTTTAGTAGCAGAGGACTGATCTATAGGTTTAGATAAATCAGCTATTCTCGTTAGACTATTATAGTCTAACGAAAAAATCAAATCCGCTTTTTCTATTATTTTTTCAGCTTCTTCAGTTTGAGTATCATAGTGAATAATGTTTTCACTTCCATTCATCCAATTTAAAAAACTAGGAAAAGCATCTGGAACAATAACAGTAACTTCTTTATTACTCTTTAAGAAATGATATAATGCTAAAGAAGAGCCTATTGCATCTCCATCTGGTGATTTGTGAGTTGTAATCACAATTGATTTTGCATTATTTAATAGTTGTTTTATCTCTTGCATTCTTCTTAAAATAAAAAACCCTGATGAGTAATCATCAGGGCTGTAAATACTTTTAAATTTCATTAAAATCCTGTACCATAAAACCCAGATACTGGAGTAGTCATATGCTCAACTAAAACACCGACACATCCCATATCACTAGATTTCATCAGTTTACCTTTTTTCATCCCTTTACTTGAGGATCCTCCATCACTTCCTCCTCCAGGAACACTGATTTCTAATGTTAGCCTTCTTGTAGATTCAACTGTAAACTCAATTTCATTAGAAAACCCATCCTGACTATTATCGTAAAGAAGTGACTTCTGCTTTTCAACAACAATTTTAGTTTCCTTATCAATAACTTCTTTCTGCTCATCAGTTGCTATTTGTCCCTCCCCATCACAATCATAGCAGGTATCATCATCAGCAAAACCAGTACCATCACAATCTGGGCACTTTTTATAAACATCTTCCATTCTCTTGGTTTCAATAACTTTTTCCACTTTCACCTTTTTAGTTTCATAAATTTTAAACTTTATTTGAGATCCTAAATTTTCATCCATACAAAGTGAAATTCTGTAATCTTGCTTATTATACACAATAATGCTCAATTCAGAAGTTTGTCCTTTACTAAACAAAGCACTTTTTGACTGACCATTTAGCTTAAATAGTTGATTTTCTGATGGATAGCAATAACTTTCGTGAAAGTGGTTGCAATATTGGCTAAATGATATTGCAGGAATCATTATAACTGCTCCAAGTAGAACTACTTTATTTATATATTCTCTCATCTTCATACTCTTTATTTATTAGAAAACTACTAAGCTTCTGTTTTAACTATGTTGTTTCTTATTTCGTTTACTTTATCTTTAATAGCATTAAACTGTTCTTTAGTTATAGTTATTGAAGACCCTCCACCTAACACCATTTTACCATCATCCTTTTTCTTAAAAGAAATTCCAGATTCCGAACCTTCTTCTTCAGATAAAGCAGCAAAAACAGTTTCTAAATCATTGAACCAACCTAATACCTCATTTACATCTGCATTTGATTTATATTTATTCAAATAATCTAACAAATTGTCTAACGTTAATTTTTGATCTGCCAACCTGTCAACTGCTTCTTTATTTTTATCAAAGTTAGTAGTATTTACCACAACGTAAACAGTTTCTAACCAACCCGCAGCAGCAATTATGCCAAGTTTATCTCCTTGCTCATTTTGTTCTAAATATTCTACAACAGAAAAATAAGAGGTATTAGTAATAACTACTAGAGAATCTGCATTATCTAAATTTCCTTGTATTCTTTCTATTAAAGCTTTATCGAAAGCAGAAGAAATACCAATTGGCTCAGCCAATTTTTGAATTGTACCAAAATACTTTGTTGTTTCACTAAACTCTTCATATGCTGCTGTATAAGCTAAATCTGCAGAGTAAATTCCAAAATTTAAAGCTTGCATTTTAGGATCCGAGTAATTACTAGCACTCTGAATCGGATTTAATAACTCACCATTAAATTCTAACCCACTTTCTTTAATAAAACCAAACATTTCATCTGGTGATGGTATTTGATAGTAGGTTTCGTTTTCAACAGGGTCCGTATCTTCAACTGCATCTTCTATAGGTTCTTCTATTGGATCATCTCCTCCACAAGAAATTAAAAATACCAATGGGATTGCCATTAATATTGATGCAACTAATTTTATTTGTTTTTTCATAACTCCTAATAATTTGCTTTCGACAAAAGTATAAATATTTTAGTTTAAATTGAATTTAATATCCATTAAAAAGAGCAAGATAATAAAACAATCTGACATTCAAAATATAGCTCTTAACTATTTTATGTCTTGGGTGGGGCTGATATTAGAAACAATCCTAAAAACGTAAGTCCTCCATTTAAAATTAAAATTTCAAAACCAAATTGATATCCATTAAAGATTTCTTTTGAGTATATGCTTAAAATATAGCAAATTATTGGAGAGGCTAAGCAAATTATTGGTACTAAATTATCTTTCACTTCCTTTTTAAGCATTAACCCAAAAGCATAAAGACCGAGCAGTGGTCCATAAGTATAACCTGCAGCCTTAAATAATGAACTAATAACACTTTCATTATTAATAATATTAAATAATAAAATGACAACAAATAAGACAATTGAAACAATAACATGAACTCTTTTCCTCCATTTAATTTTTAGCGACTCTTGTTTATTTTTAATATCTAAAAAATCAATACATACGGATGTTGTGAGAGCAGTTAAAGCTGAGTCAGCACTTGAATAAGCTGCTGCAACCAATCCTAAAATAAAAAATATTCCAGCCACTGTATTCAATTGAGTTGCTATTTCTGGAAATAAATTATCTGTTTTTTCTGGAATAGCTATTCCATTTTTATTGGCATAAATGAACAACAATGCTCCCAATACTAAAAAGACAAAATTAACAACAATCAACACCAAACTAAACGAGAACATATTTTTTTGTCCATCCTTAATATCCTTACAACTCAGGTTCTTTTGCATCATATCCTGGTCTAAACCTGTCATAACAATAGCTAAAAATACGCCACTAAAAAACTGTTTTATAAAATGTCTTTTATCATTCCAGTCATCAAAAAAGAATACCTGAGAATAATCGGAGTTTTTAACTTCATTTACCAAACCAGAAAATCCTAATTCCATTTTAGAACTAATAAAATAGATAGAGATTCCAACGGCTATTAACATAAACAATGTTTGTAAAGAATCTGTCCAGACAATGGTCTTAATTCCTCCTTTAAAAGTGTATAACCATATTAGTAAAATTGTTATAGCAACTGTTATAAAAAATGGAACTTCCCATTGGTTAAAAACTAAATATTGCAATACTTGAGCGACTAAAAACAATCTAAAAGCTGCACCGATAGTTCTCGATAGTAAGAAGAATCCTGCTCCAGTTTTATATGAATAATAACCAAATCTTTCTTCTAAGTAGGTGTAAATTGAAGTAAGGTTTAAACGATAATATAAAGGCATTAATACTAAGGCAATAACAGTATATCCTAAGAAATAACCCATTACCATTTGCATATAAGAAAATTGACTACTACCTACCCAACCTGGAACAGAAATAAAGGTTACACCTGAAAGTGAAGCTCCGATCATTCCGAAAGCAACTAAATACCAA
>JAJCYN010000497.1 GCA_029262915.1 Flavobacteriales bacterium | reverse complement strand
TACTGGGTTAAATAATTCTTCTTTTGAAACCAATGTTCATATATTCCCTAATCCCACTAATGCTTACACTAATATTGTTTTTGATGAATTCAATAAAAAAGAGATTAGTTTTAAAATTTATAATAGTGTCGGGAAATTACTAAATCCTCCTTTTAATTTTAATGCTAAGACACTTAGGTTAAATACATCAAAACTTATGAATGGTGTTTATTTTATTCATATAGAGACAAATAATAACGCTCTAATAAAGCGTTTTACAGTTTCTCACTAAAATAAATTTCTTTTTTAAATAACCTAAAATGTTACTTTTATAGGAACTATGAGGTATTTTGTACTTTTTTTAATAGTATCATCACTTCTTTTTTGTACGCCAAAAGGGCCACAAACATTTAGCAGTCCATTTATTGGTAAAAAAAAGAGTGATTTAATTGCAATAAAAGGAGTTGCAAAAAAAATTAAGGTTTTTGATAAATCAGAGGCTTACATTTACGTTACTCGAGAAGAATATTTTGGAAAAAAACAAACACTTAAAGAAGGAGCTGCTTTGGTTCCTAAAAAAGTTTACGAAATAGAAAGCATCTATTACATTAACGAAAAAGGTTACATATATAAATATCAAGTCTGGAAAAAAAGGATTGATTAATTTATCTAATTCTTTGGTATGAATATTGACTAACGAAAAAATAATTGAAAATATATATAATTAATGTTTGCACATTAAATGTATATACATATATTTGTAAAATAAATTTAAAACTAACTATTATGAAAAAAACAATCTTATTATTAAGCATATTAACCTTAGCAGGTTTTTCATCACGTTCATTTGCAAATCATAATGAAAGTGATTTAACGCTTAACACAAAAATTAGTAGTATAGAATGGGTTGGAAAAAAAGTAACAGGACAACATGCCGGAACAATCAATATAAAAGAAGGCTCTCTTCATTTACACGATGGTAAACTTTCAGGAGGAAAAGTAATAATTGACATGACTACTATGGTTTGTACCGACACCTCAATGAATGAAGTTTATGCTAAAAAATTAATTGGACACCTAAGTTCTCCCGATTTTTTTGATGTTAAAAATCACTCTACCGCAACATTAGAGATTACTTCTACTAAAGCAGTTGATGAAGGTAATAAGTTTACGGTAATAGGTAATTTAACGATAAAGGGCATTAGCAAACCAATTGAGTTTCCAGCTACTATAGAGCTAAAAGAGGGGAAGTTAGCGGCTTATGCAGAAATGAAAGTTGATAGAACCTTATATGACATCAAATATGGTTCAGGAAAATTCTTTGAAGATCTAGGCGATAAAATGATAGACGATGAGTTTATTATAAAATTTAAAATCGCTGCTGAATAAGACTTTTAAGTTTATTTTATTTTTTTAAAGAGCCTGATAATTTGTTAGGCTCTTTTTTTTTAGTACATTTAAATTGAAATAAATGCAACCTTTTTTTAAAATTATCGTCTGAATACTATTACCAAGCATTAACTTGTGAAGTATTCATCGAAAAAACAACAAAAACTAACACTACAATATTTAAATCAAAAATTATGAAAAATCTATTTTTAGCATTAGTTCTAATCTCTTTTTCTGCATTTTCTTTTGCACAAAATGTTGGTATTAATACAACTGGAGCTACACCTAATGCTTCTGCTGCACTTGACATTGATTACCCTGATAAGGGGCTTTTAATTCCAAGAGTAGCGTTAACCTCAACAACGGATGTAATAACTGTTCCAGCCCCTGTAACTAGTTTATTAGTATATAACACTAATGCCGCTATGACAGGTGGTGCTCTAGGTTATTGGTATTGGGATGGTGCTGCTTGGATACAAGCTATAGGTCCTGCCGGACCGCAAGGAATCCCTGGTGTTGCTGGACCTGCTGGTGCTGCTGGACCTCAAGGAATACCTGGTGTCGCTGGACCTGCTGGTGCTGCCGGACCTCAAGGAATACCTGGTGTCGCTGGGCCTGCTGGTGCTGCTGGACCTCAAGGAATTCCAGGCCCAGGATGGACATTAACAACCCCTACATTTAACACAAACGGAACAATGGTAATTAATGGTACTGCTGGCTCAGGTGGTCCGGTTACTTCTACTCAAGCATCTTGGTTAACAACCGGCAATGCTGGAATCGTTGCTGCCAATTTTATTGGACCAACTAATGGTGCTGATTTAAAGTTTAGAACCACCAATGTTGAAAGAATGTATATTGGAGCAAATGGAGATTTAAGAGTCGATGCCAATACATTAAATGTTGATGCAAGCTTAGATGTCGTTGGCCTCTCTGCTATGCCAGCACCACCATATATTTTAGGTGCAGCATCTCCGGTTCATACCTCTGCATTTCCTATAGAGATAGGTAGTGATTTAAACTTAGGTCAACAAATAGGGATAGGTTATTATCGTGCAAGTGACCCTACAATGAATCCAGAACAACTTGGTGGTTGGGGTTACGTTGGTTATAATGTAGCAGCAGCAGGTGAATATTGGTGGAGGATGTATTCTGGAGGATTTATCAATGCCTCACAAAGAGAGATTAAAAGAAATATCCATAGTGTAAATAACGAAGAGCAAATTGAAGATTATTTGATGAGCAGTATTATGAGCATCAAACCTTCTGTCTATAATTATAATAACGAGTACGATGAAATGAGGCCCGGATTAGAAAATCACTATAGACCTGCATTCAGGTTGGGATTAATTGCTGATGAAACGCCTGATTATCTTTTAGACGAAGGTTTCTCTGGTGTAGATATCTATGCACTGGCTACCCTTAGTCTTGCTGGTGTTCAGCACAATATGAAAGCAATACAAAAATTGGAAAATCCAAATAATACTGTTCAAGACTTTGGATCTAAGAATTTAAATGGTACAGAGGTGTGGGTGTCTTTCTCCGAAAACTTTAATGGAGCTATCCCTGTTGTTACTTTAACTAGTAATAATCCAAATGTAACCTTAAGTATAATAGAAAAAACTAGTACTGGATTCAAAGTTGTTACATCGCAAACAGCAGCAAATCTAAATTTTGACTGGATAGCTTTAGCCAAAGTACAATCAACTAACGCCAGCGTTTCTAATAGTCCTTCTAACCTTCCTTCTAACCTGAAGGATAAGTTTGAAGTACCTGCAGGAACTAAGTCTCAAATTCTAGATTATTATAAAAATTTAAAATCTACAGTAAAGTCACAAGGAGCTAAATAATTTTTTAAATGATCTCTTTAAAAAATTATTTGAACCTAAACTATACGCTATGAAAATATGTAAACATAAATACTGGAACAGAGTTTATCTCCTCTTTATGCTTCTTATGTGTTGCTCTTTAGTTCAAGCTCAAAATGCGCTTGTGCTTAATGGTGGTATTACCGTACTAAATGGAGGTACTGCAGGAACCCAGGTTTATTTAGTAGTAAACGAAGCAAGTACCACAGGAATCACAAGACTTGCTGGTGGAGGGCACATCCATTCCGAAAATCAATATAATTTTGTAAAATGGGAGTCTGGAACAGGAACAGGAAACTATGTTTTTCCTTTTGGCGTAGCAGGGAATGCTGCAGACTATATTCCTTTTACCTTTAATAAAACAACTGCTGGAAGTAGTGATATTGATATGTCCACATGGCAAACGAACGTTCAAAACGTACCTCATGCTGCGGCAACTAATGTTGGCCCTGTTACAAGTATGACTGGAACAGCTGATTCTGTAGTTTCAGCTTTGGATCGATTCTGGGACATTCAGACTTCTGCAGCAGTTACTGCAGATTTAACCTTTTCTTATTTAGGAGCAGTAGAAAACACAACCGCTAGCCCAACAGATACGGTTAAAGCACAACATTGGAATGGAACTTCTTGGGATGTTCAAGCTGGACCTGGTAATTTAGGTGTTATAGCAGGAATTGGTACTGTTGGTCCTATTCCTAATCAGACCACTTTTTCTCCTTGGATTTTATCTGTAATTCCTACCTGCCCTACAGCAACTATATCTTATTTAAATGCTTCAGCCTGTGACAACGACACAACAACTCAAAATGCCGTACTCACTGGAGGAGCCGGAGGAGTATATACAGCTTCGCCAATTGGATTAACAATTAACCCTACAACCGGTGCCATTACTCCTAATACGAGTACTGCCGGAGCATACACAATTACCTACACGATTACAGATGCTACGGGTATTTGTCCTGTATTTACCACCACGGCAAACTTTACAATAACAGCAGCTCCAACTGTTGTAGCTAATGCAACAAGTATAAGTGTTTGTGTTGGTGATACAGTAACCTTGTCAGGAGCTGGAGCAACAACTTACACTTGGGACAATGGTGTTACGGATGGCGTTACCTTTTCACCTACAATAACAGCAACCTATATTGTAATTGGTACTGCAAATGGTTGTCAAAATGCCGATACTATTACAGTAACTGTTAATTCTTTACCAATTATTGTGGCAAGTCCAGATGATACAATTTGTCCGGGAGCTATTAGTAATGTAAGTGCTACAGGTGGAATTAATTATACTTGGGATAATGGGTTAGGTGTTGGACAAAACCAAGCAGTAAGTCCTGCTATTACAACCACGTACATCGTTACAGGTTCTGATGCCAATTGTTCAAGTACGGATACCGTTATTGTTACTGTTGAGCCAGGGACAATAGCTGATGCTGGTATAGATCAAATATTGTGTGATGATATATTAACAGTTACATTAAATGGTAATACTCCTTTGCTTGTTGGAGAAACAGGATTGTGGAGTACTGCTACTGGTGGTGGAATTGTAACTATCCCAACACTTCAAAGTGCTACAGGAACAGGGCTTTCGTTAGGAACAAATATTTTTGTTTGGACAATTGCTAACATTGCTAATAACTGTCCTGCAACGTCTGATTCTGTAATAATTACTGTTGAAGATTGTGAGCCTTCTTCTTTAATTATTCCAAATGTATTTACTCCAAATGGTGATGGATCAAATGATGCATTTACAGTTGATGGTGTAAATCTAGCATCTGTAGAAGGTGAAATCTTTAACCGATGGGGACAAAAGATGTTCTCTTGGGATAATGTAAATGGACATTGGGATGGAAGAACCAATGCTGGGTCTGAAGTTCCTGATGGCACCTACTTTTATATTATAAGAGCCATTGGTGCAGATGGTACTGAGTATTTCCAAAAAGGTACTGTTAGCTTAATTCGATAATTTATTTCTCAATAATATAAAAAAGCCTCAACCTGATTGGTTGAGGCTTTTTTTGAGGTTCCGAGCGGATTCGAACCGCTGTAGATGCTTTTGCAGAGCACTGCCTAGCCGCTCGGCCACGGAACCCTTTAAACTTGGTCTGCAAATCTAATAATAATTTTAATACTTTTATTGAAAATTAATACTATGATTATTGACTTAAGAAGCGATACTGTTACTCTTCCAACAAAAGAAATGAAAGAGGCAATGTTCAATGCAAAGGTTGGAGATGATGTTTTTGAAGACGATGAAACGGTAAATAAATTAGAAGCTCTAGGTGCATCTCTTTTTGGAAAAGAAGCTGCAATTTATTGCCCTTCAGGAACCATGACCAATCAAATTGCAATTAAATTAAACACCAACTCTCCAGGTGAAATTATTTGTGATGAATTGTCACACGTATACAAGTATGAAGGTGGAGGTATTGGTTTTAATTCTGGGCTGGCCTCAAAATTATTACAAGGAAACGCTGGGAGACTTACCGCCAAGCAAATTGAAACGGCAATAAATCCAGATGATGTTCATTTTCCGGAAACACAATTAGTGAGCCTAGAAAACACTTGTAATAAAGGAGGTGGAACCATTTATGATATAGAAGAAATTAAGAACATAAAAACTCTCTGTGATAATAAAAACTTAAAACTCCATTTAGATGGAGCACGAATTTTTAATGCCACTGTAGAGGCAAATTATTCTACCCAAGACATTGGAGCACAATTTGACACCATTTCTGTTTGCCTCTCTAAAGGTTTAGGAGCACCTGTTGGTTCGCTTTTATTAGGAACAAAAACGGACATCAAAAAAGCTAGAAGAATTAGAAAACTATTTGGTGGAGGAATGCGACAAGCCGGATATATAGCGGCCGCAGGAATTTATGCCTTAGAAAATAATATTGAACGATTAAAAGAAGATCATCAAAAAGCAAAAGGATTAGGTAGTACATTGGAAAATTTAGCCTATGTAAAAAAAGTACTACCCGTACACACCAACATAGTTGTTTTTGAAGTAATTGACAAAATCGACTATACCACTATCATCAATAAATTAGAAGAAAAAAATCTTAAATCTGTAGCTTTTGGGCCTCAACAAATCAGATTGGTTACTCATCTAGATTATACAGATGATATGCATGCTGAAGCGATCAATATCCTTAATAGTTTACGCTAACTTTACAGAATGATTCAAATAGGTGAAACCGTAGTTTCTGAATTACTTTTAGAGAAAAAATTTGTGTGTAATTTAAACGCTTGCAAAGGAGCTTGCTGCATTGAAGGAGATGCTGGAGCCCCGTTAGAAGAAAATGAATTAGAAAAATTAGTTGATGTCTTTTCTGTGGCGAAAGAATATTTATCAGAAAAAGCCATTGTTGCTCTTGAAGAAGATTTATATACGATTGATGCAGATGGAGAATATGTTACGCAATTGGTAAATGGAAAAGAATGTGCTTTTGTTTCTTTTAAAGAAGATGGCACAACACAATGCTCCATTGAACAGGCTTATAATGATGGAAAAACAGATTTCAAAAAACCCATTTCTTGCCACTTATTTCCAGTACGACTAACCAAATACAAAAACTTTATTGCTGTAAACTATGCCCATTGGGATCTTTGTGATAACGCTTGCTCGCTTGGGGAAGAGCTAGGTGTTCAAACCTATCAATTTTTAAAAGAACCCTTAATCAGAAAATTTGGAAAAGATTGGTTTAAAGAATTAGAATTAGTAGATAACCATTTAAATAAATCTGAATAGGTTTTCTAAAATAATCTCTACTAAAATAAAAAAATAATTGAATCGACCAATTCTTTTTTATCATCGTTCAACAAAATATTTACTTCTATTAGTCAAATCTCTTTACTGTCAATCAGTTGACTAATCAATAAAAATTTATACACATTTTATTGTTAAAATCGAGTGTTGAAAACTTCATTTAATTGTGAATTGTTTTCTGTTGGTGGGTGCATTTATTTTTCCAATTTTTGTAATCCAATTTGTTTCCAAAAGGAGATTTCTGGCAAAAAGCATACATTACTTAAGGCGTAACAGTCTATTAAGCAGCATATTACTGTGCACAATTATATAACGTTAAAAGATGGAAAAAAACACTACAACAGAACAGTCCCTTACAATTGATAATGTTTTACCAACAAATACCACAATTGCCAATGAGGAACCTATCTTAAAAAACAATCATAAACGTTTTGATTTATTTCCTATTCAACATGATGATATTTGGCAATTTTACAAAGATCAACAAGCTTCAATTTGGACCGCAGAAGAAATTGATCTTTCACCCGATTTACATGATTGGGAAAACAAATTAAATGATGATGAAAGATATTTCATAAAACACATTTTAGCGTTTTTTGCCGCAAGTGATGGGATCGTTAATGAAAATTTAGCCGAGCATTTTTTAAATGAAGTACAATATACCGAAGCAAAATTTTTCTACGGATTTCAGGTAATGATGGAAAATGTACATTCCGAAACTTATTCGCTTTTAATTGATTCATACATTAAAGATCCGAAAGAAAAAGATTATTTATTTAATGCCATTGATACTTTCCCTCCAGTAAGAAAAAAAGCGGATTGGGCTTTACGTTGGATTGATAACGGAAGCTTTGCAGAGCGATTAGTAGCTTTTGCCGCTGTTGAGGGAATTTTCTTTTCTGGAAGTTTCTGTTCAATTTTTTGGCTAAAGAAAAGAGGTTTAATGCCTGGTTTAACTTTTTCAAATGAGTTAATTTCTCGAGATGAAGGAATGCATATGGACTTCGCCTGTTTATTGTATAACAAT
>JAJCYN010000496.1 GCA_029262915.1 Flavobacteriales bacterium | reverse complement strand
GCAAACGCAATAAAAACAGAATGATCTTCTCCATGAGGGTTTTGAGCTGTTCCAGTTTTTCCACATACAATAATACTATCGTGTATTCTTGCTCTTCTTGCTGTTCCTCCAGGTTCATAAACTACTCCATACATTCCTTGTATAACAATATTTATGTATTTTTTATCAATATCTATATTGTGTTTTTCTCTGAATTTTTTTGGAATACCATCAACGTTATCAATGGTTTTAACGAAGTGAGGAACATAATAATGTCCTCTATTGGCAATTGTTGCTGACAAGTTTGCCATTTGCAATGGAATTACACCTAACTCTCCTTGTCCTATACTTAATGAATAGATGGTAGAAAATGCCCAACGTCCTTCTCCATACCATCTGTTATAAAATGCTACATCTGGAACAACTCCTCTTTTAATACTTGGTAAATCGGTTTCAAGTCGCTGTCCAAAACCAAATTTTTTTACCTGTTTAGACCAAATTGCTAAACCTAACTCACTATCTTTAAAAATACTTTTGGCTCGTTTTTGTTGAAGTATTCTTCTGAAAACACTATAATAATATGGATTACAGGACATTTTTATAGATGAGGCAACACTGGTCGCACTTGGATGATTATGGCATCCAATTATTTTGTTGCATACAAAACCCGTATTTTCAGAAATTACCCCACCTTGTAACGCAATCATTGCTTGTACCGTCTTAAAAATAGATCCTGGTGGATATTTTGCCATTAATGCCCGATTAAATAATGGGTTTAATGTGTCTTTACTTAAAATAGGATAGTTCTTTTTTACTGCTCTTCCTACCAGCATATTTGGGTCATAATTTGGTGCAGAAACCAAGGAAAGAATTTCTCCTGTTTTAGGTTCGATGGCAACAATACTCCCTTTTTTGTTTTCCATTAACAGCTCTCCATACTCTTGTAATACAATATCTAATGTTGTATGAAGAATTGTCCCTGTAACTGCCATTGTATCCGTTGCACCATCTCTATAACTCCCTTTTTCACGATTATGAACATCAACCAAAATACGCTTTATCCCTCTCGTTCCTCTAAGTATTTCCTCATAAGAATACTCTAAGCCACTTTTGCCAATATAATCACCCGATCGATAATAAGGATTATTATCTATAGTTGACTGATTAACCTCGCCAATATAACCTAATATATGTGCAGCACTATTTCTTGGATATTTTCTTAGTGTTCTAGTTTGGACGTAAATTCCAGGGTATTTAAATAATTGTTCCTGAATGTTAGCATAAGAAATTGAAGAAATTTCTTTTAGAAAAGTTGAAGGTTTATATCTCGAATAGTTTTTTGCTTTTGAAAACTCTTCAAGAAATTCCTCTTTTTCTATTTCTAATAAATTACAAAGTGCAATGGTATCAATTTTTTTTACTTGTTTAGGGATTACCATTAAATCATAAGCAGCTTCATTATACACCAGCAATTCTCCATTTCTATCATATATTAATCCTCTAGCTGGGTACTGAACTATTTCCCTTAAAACATTACTGTCAGAATCTAATTTATATTTATCATTTAATACTTGAACATTAAATAGCCTAATAATAAAAATAATTCCAATCAATAAAAAAATGACTCCTACAACAAATTTTCTACTGGATAAATTCACGATTTAGAGGTTGATTTATAATCGAAAAGCTGTACAATTAAAATCAAAATCATCGTAAAAAATGTACTTGATAATGCTCTGCCAAAAGTGTAGAAAAACTGAGTTAGTTTAAATGATTCTATATAAAATAAAAAAATGTGATGCAAAAAAACCAATATAGACGCATATAATAAATACCAGGTTACCCCCATTAATTGAACATTTGGTTTTGAATTAAACTCATAACCACCCCTAGGTTCAACCAACTTTAATAAATAGGCTCTACAAAAAGCCATAAAAACTGTTGCCGAAGTGTGCATCCCTAATGTACTGGTAAAGCTGTCAACAAAAATACCGAGTACAAAACCGAGAAGTAATACCATCCAATTGGGGGTTTCGAAAGGTAAAACCAAAATGAAAAAAACGTATAAAAATGGTACAACATAACCACCAAACCCTATGTTATTTAATATTAATCCTTGAAATAAGATTAACAAAATAAACATTATTCCATATTTTGTAACACTGATTATCATTTTTTACTCTACATCATTTAATTCCTCTAATTCCTCTTGTTCCTCTTTCATCAAAGATTTGATTATAAAAACGTGCGACAATTTTTTATAATCAACTAAAAACTCAATAGTAATATTGAAAAAATTATTTCCTTCGAGTAAATCAAAATGTTTTACAACACCAATTGCTACTCCCTCTGGATAAACTGATGAATACCCGCTGGTAATTATTGTATCTCCCATATTTAATTTAACATGATTGGGAATATCTTTTAATTGAGCCACTCTATAATTTCCCAACTCCCAAACTAACGAACCAATATATCCAGACTTTTTAATTTTTGCACTTACGGCATTTTTTTCGTGCAAAACAGACATCACAGAACAAAAATTTTCAGAAACATTTTTTACTGTTCCAATAACTCCTTTTGGTGACACAACCCCCATCCCAGATTTAATACCGTTAAGAGACCCTTTATCTAAAGTAATATAATTTTCTCTTTGATTGGTAGAGTTATTAATTGCTTTTGCTGAAGTATAAATATATTTTTGAGCATAAGTTGTGTCCCTTATCTGAACTGTTGTTCCATAAATTTTACTAAAAGTGCTAATTTGTGTTGTTTGCAACCGAGCATTTTGTTCAGCTAATTCAGCATTAACTTCTTTCAAATTAAAATAATCGTTAACATTATTTACTGTTGAATAAAGATTTCCTATTAAAAAATTAGATGAATTAAAAACTTTTGAATTTTGATAATTATTATTCTGAACCAACAAAACAAATGAAATAAAT
Organism: Flavobacteriales bacterium; assembly: GCA_029262915.1. Lineage (GTDB taxonomy): Bacteria > Bacteroidota > Bacteroidia > Flavobacteriales_E > Vicingaceae. The sequence goes on along the minus strand of JAJCYN010000496.1, from coordinate 4,739 downwards.
AGCAAAAAAATAAAAAGGAAAATAAATGAATTTTTAGATAAAAACCGTATTAAATTCCTCATTATTCAACGCAATTTTTTTTATAAGTTGTTTTTCATTAAGAACGGAAGTTTGGCAACATTCTTAAGTGCGATACCCGTTCCTCTTGCCACACATCTTAATGGATCTTCAGCAATATGTACCGGAAGTTTTGTTTTACCAGAAATACGTTTGTCTAAACCTCTCAACATAGAACCGCCTCCAGCCAAATACAACCCTGTTTTATAAATATCTGCAGATAATTCTGGTGGGGTCATCTCTAGTGCACTCAAAATTGCATCTTCAATTTTAGCAATTGATTTATCTAAGGCATGAGCAATTTCTGAAAAAGAAACTACAATTTCTTTAGGCGTTCCTGTCATTAAATCTCGTCCTTGAACTGCATAATCTTCTGGTGGGGTTTCCAATTCTGTTAATGCTGAACCACATTCAATTTTAATTTGCTCAGCAGAACGCTCTCCAATTAAAAGGTTGTGTTGTCTTCTCATATATTCAACAATATCATTGGTAAAATCATCTCCAGCAACACGAATTGATTTATCACAAACTATTCCTCCTAATGCAATTACAGCAATTTCAGATGTTCCTCCACCTATATCAATAATCATATTGCCCATAGGCTCTAACACATCTATACCTATACCAATGGCTGCAGCCATTGGTTCGTGGATTAAGTAAACCTCTTTACCTCCAGCATGATCTGCAGAATCTTTTACTGCTCTTTTTTCAACTTCAGTAATACCAGACGGAATACAAATTACCATTTTTAATGATGGAGCAATAAGTTGTTTTTTAGGATTCATCATTTTAATCATCCCTCTTATCATTTCCTCTGCAGCATCAAAATCTGCAATTACACCATCCTTTAAGGGCCTAATTGTTTTTATATCCTCGTGAGTTTTCCCATGCATCTGCATAGCTCGTTTTCCAACAGCAATTACTTTTCCTGTCATTCTATCTTTTGCAACAATTGAAGGCTCATCAACTACTACCTTATCATTATGAATAATAAGCGTATTAGCCGTACCTAAATCTATTGCTATCTCCTGCGTTAAAAAACTAAATAATCCCATTTATTAATTATTACCTTGTATTTATTGAATTACGTAAATGTAAGTGATAAAGTTCCGTATAAAAATACTAAAACTAAATTTGATGAACAGTTATTTGTTAATGAATTTAGTGCCTAAAATGGCGAATTCCTGTCATTACCATTGCGATATCATTTGCATCACAATAATCAATAGAAAGTTGATCTTTTATTGATCCTCCTGGTTGAACAACAGCCGTTACACCAGCATTTTTAGCTATTTCAACACAATCAGGAAATGGGAAAAATGCATCCGAAGCCATAACCGCTCCATTTAAATCAAATCCAAAAGCCTTAGCTTTAACTATAGCCTGATTTAAAGCATCAACTCTTGACGTTTGCCCAGTTCCACTTGCTAATAATTGTTCTCCTTTCGCAAAAACAATGGTATTTGATTTTGTATGCTTTACCAATTTATTGGCAAACTCCAAGTCATTTATTTCTTCGACAGTAGGTTCTTTTTTAGTAGCTGTTGTAAAGTCATTTGCATTAGCCGTTTTCGAGTCTTTATCTTGCTCCAAGACACCATTTAAAATTGTTCTGAATTGTTTGCTTGGTAAAACAACATCTTTTTGAACTAGAATAATTCTATTCTTTTTCTCTTTTAAAACTGTTAAAGCAGCATCTTCATAACCTGGTGCGATAACAACTTCACAAAACAATTTATTGATTTCTTCAGCAGTGGCTAAATCAATTGTTTTATTGGCAATTAGTACTCCTCCAAAAGCAGAAACAGGATCTCCTGCCAACGAATCATTCCAAGCTTCTAATAATGTATCTCTAGAAGCTAACCCACAAGCATTATTGTGTTTTAAGATTGCAAACGTTGGTTTATCAAGAAATTCTGCAATTAAATTAACTGCAGAATCAACATCTAACAAATTATTGTACGATAATTCTTTTCCATGCAATTTATCAAACATTGCCTCCAAATCTCCATAAAAAACTCCCTCTTGGTGAGGGTTTTCCCCATAACGTAAGACTTGAGATTGAGTAATACTTTGCTTAAAGAAATTACCTTCATCATTATTGAACCAACTAAATATGGCAGTATCATAATGTGATGAAACGTTGAAAGCAGATTTCGCTAAATACTTTCTGTCCTCAAGGTCTGAAACTCCATTTTTTTCATTCAACAAATTCAATGTATAATCATATTGATCTCTTGATGAAACGATCAACACATCTTTATAATTTTTTGCCGCTGCACGAATTAAAGAAATTCCTCCAATATCAATTTTTTCGATAATGTCTTGTTCTCTTGCCCCAGATGCAACCGTATCTTCAAAAGGATATAAATCAACTATTACCAAATCAATTTCTGGTATTTCAAACTCTTCCAATTGAGCAACATCACTGTCTAATTCTCTTCTACTTAAAATACCTCCAAAAACTTTAGGATGCAATGTTTTTACTCTACCACCTAAAATTGAAGGGTAAGAAGTTAAACTCTCTACAGCGGTAACAGGAACACCTAATTCTTCAATAAATGATTGAGTTCCACCGGTAGAATACATTGTTACACCCAGCTCGTTCAAGCGATTAATTATAGGTTCTAAATTGTCTTTATGAAATACTGAAACAAGTGCGTTTTTGATTTTTTTTTGGCTCATTTTCTTGATTTGAATTAAGCATACAATTTTACGCCTTTTTAGCCCCTTAAACAATTCAAAAACAGCCTATTTTCAGCTTTGTTGATAAATATTTATTATTGTTGAAATCTACATTTTTGATTTGTCATTCTGAACAAAATTTTGTCATCCTGAGCCTGTCGAAGGATTTACAAAATAACGTGAAGAATTTTTTCAGATTCTTCTTTGCTTTTTATTATAGCAATAAATTGCTAATAAAATTTTAATCAGAATGACATCAAAACATTAATTTTACACTATGATTATATACAACGTAACCGTAAATATTGAAGATGATGTCCACACAGATTGGATAACCTGGATGAAAGAAGTTCACATCCCAGAGGTAATGAATACTGGTTTTTTTTTAGAGTACAAAATTGCCAAAGTAATTACCACGCAAGAGGATGAGACAGGGCATACTTATGCCATACAATACACTTGTAATTCTATGGACGATTTGGATGAATACCAAGAGAAACACGCTCCAAAACTACAAGAAGAACATACTGCTCGTTATAGTGGGAAATTTGTTTCTTTTAGAACGTTGTTGAAGGTGGTTTAAGAATTAGCTTTTATTACAAAACTCCTCTCCCCAGAATCATTGAATGGACCATCAATTAAACTACCATTGTTATCAAGCAATCGAATTCGAATAGTATTTTCTGTTTTTTTTAACCCTGAAATGGTATAGGTAGCCCATTTATTGAGTATAAACTCCGTTTCGTTAATGGTAACACTAACTTTGTTTCCAGGCTCTGAGATGGAGGTGTTTACCAAATAAAAATCCAAAATTGGTTCGTTAGTTTCAGTTTGTGGTAAATAATAAAATAAATGAGGTTGGTTCATATTAAACAAACTTTCCGACTCTGCACCAAGTACTGCATTTGTCAAAACACATCCTTTATTGGTTTTAATACTTATACCACTTTTATCAGTTAAAAATGCTAAAAAAACATTGTTGCCGTACAACAACTCTACCTCAAAAATGTCTGATGAAAATTGGCTCAAGGAATAATTATTTGCCAAATAAGAAATAGAATAACCCTGAACTCCAGTAACCGAAAAACTCAACTGATTTTCTCCTTCATTAAATTGTTTGGTATTTAATGTTATGGTTGCTTTAGGATTGTTGTCTGGTTTAATTTCAGTTAATGTAATCCCATTATTTTTTAGAATAACTATTTCTTCATCTTGAACAGGTTCAATAATCTTTGCAATTCCGTAATGAGATTTATTAATGTGTAACGAATCTTGAAGTTTTTTTACTACTTTATTTTCTGTAGAATCATTACCACAAGAAATCAGAAACAAGAAACAAGAAACAAGAAGTATTAAACGGTATAATTTCATCTATCTTACTCAATAATTATTTCAGGCATAGCCTGTTATTCGAAATTTAAAATCAGCTGATTTTTTTCTACGATTTCACCCTTGTTAACTGAGATACTTTTTATCACTCCATCTGTTGGAGATTTAATCACATTCTCCATTTTCATTGCTTCTAATATTAACAATGCATCACCTTTACTTACCGCTTCTCCAGCACCTACTGAAACATCTAAAACTAATCCTGGCATTGGTGCTTTTAGATCAGAAACTTTAGCACTTGCTAAATTGTCCATCCCCAAGCTGTGTAACAATTCATCATATTTATCTTTAGCATTAAACTTATATTTAATACCATCAACCTTTATAAAAAATAATTTTTCAATAGCATTAACATTTAGCACTTCTAAATTATATGATTGATTATCTTTTATAATGTGGTATAAATTTTCTTTTACTTTAATTACATCCCAACTAAATGCCTCACCATTTAATAACCCAGAAATTCTCTCTTTTTTTTCTAATTCAATTTTAAACTCCTTTTTATCTTCTCCAACAACTTTTATTGCTCCCATATTTTCCTTTTATTTCCCCAAAGATAAGGATTTGATTTAGACCAAAAAATCTACATTTGTCAAATGCAATTAAAT
>JAJCYN010000495.1 GCA_029262915.1 Flavobacteriales bacterium | reverse complement strand
TCACATAATAATAACTATAGCCATCTTCTGAATCTTCTCTCGCCTGAGAAAAAGCCATCGAGCTAACTATTAGTGTTACTAGTAGTATTAGATTTTTTTTAAATTTCACAGCATAAATTTAATAAAATTAAATTAGAGCCCATACTCAATCCGATTAACGATAGATTAAATGTAAATTAGCTTTACTAATGATTAACCCGTTAAACCACATCCCTTTATTACGTTTGCTACTTCCTTTTATTGGAGGCATTATTAGTGTAGTATATTTAAAACCAAATAACACTTACTTACTGTCTGGTTTTGGAATAGTAACTGCATTATTTTTGCTGTTGCTATTCATAAAAAAATTAAATGTTAATTATAAATTTAGGTGGTTTTTTGGAGTATTAATATACACGAATTTATTATTGGCTGGTGCTTGTTTAACTAGTTTAAAATACCAAAACACAGATAGTCTTTCCATATTATTAACAAAGCAGAATAATCAAATCCTTATTGGCGAAATAACTGAACCTACTCACATTAAGGAAAAGACAGTAAAAGCCATCTTAACTATTAACAGCATTAAAAATCAAAATGATTGGATAAAATGCAACAGTAAGGTCATCGTTTATTTACAAAAAGATAGTTTATCAAAAAAACTAAACACAGGCGATCTTATTGCTTTTGAGTCCAAACTAGAAAACATTCCTCCACCAAAAAACCCACATGAATTCGATTTTAGAAAGTATTTATCATTTCATTTGATAAACCAACAGGCTTTTTTGAGTTCTGACGATTGGAAATTATTACAAACATCTTCTGCTTCTGGGATATATAAAATTGCTAGCAATAGTCGAAGGTTCTTAATTAATACACTTAGAAAAAAAGGAATACAAGGAAAAGAATTGGCTGTCGCATCTGCATTAATTTTAGGTTACAAAGACAATATTGATGCTCAATTGAAAGGTGCTTACGCTAGTGCTGGAGCAATGCATGTTTTAGCTGTTTCTGGATTACATGTTGGTATCATCTTCTTAATTTTCAATCGTCTTTTTTCATTTTTAAAAAAGTTTAAATATGGTAAAATCATCAAAGGCATTATCCTCATTTTAATACTTTGGTTATACGCCCTATTAACAGGACTATCTCCTTCTGTAATGCGAGCAGCAACAATGTTTACTTTTATTGTAACAACTAAAATGGCGAATAGAAATTCTAGTTTCTTTAACACGTTGGCAGCATCCGCACTCGTTCTTTTAATCCATAATCCTTTACTTATAATGGAAGTTGGTTTTCAGCTCTCTTATATAGCTGTTATTGGAATTGTTATTATTCAACCTTGGATTAATAATTGGTTTAACATTAGGTATTGGTTACTCAGAAAAATTTGGGAAATAACAGCCGTTTCTATTGCTGCACAGATAGCCACTTTTCCTCTTGGTTTATTGTATTTTCATCAATTCTCCAATTACTTTATGCTGTCTAACTTGATTGTAATTCCATTGGCTATTGGTATTCTATATTTAGGAATTATCACATTAAGTTTTTCTTTTATTCCAATAATAGGAGATTATTTAGCAGTTGGTCTTAAATATCTTATTCGTTTTTTAAATTATTCTGTAAATTTTATTGATGCACTACCCTATTCTTTATCTGAAAATATTCGATTTAGTGTTTCAGATACCTGGTTAATTTATCTCTTTATAGTGTTTATAATATCACTAATTGCTTATCGTAAATTCAACTACATGCTATTAGGAAGCTCTTTTATCATTGTGTTTCTATTTTCTACACTATGGATAAGATATAATAATTTAGACCAACAAAAGTTAATCGTATATAACATACCTCAATATTCAGCCATTAATTTTATTGATGGGAATGACAATATTCTTATTTCAGACATTGAACTAACTCAAAACAGAAGTAAACTCCTATTTCATGTACAAAACAGCTGGATTAATAATAGTTTAAATAAAGAAAAAGTGGTAAGATTCGACTATCTCACCAAGAAACACTTGTTATCTAATATTTATAAAATTGATAATAAAAACCTCTTTACAAAACGAAACTATTTTCAGTTTTACAACTATAAAATAGCCATTATCGACAATAACTACCAACTTAAAAGTAATCAAAATATACTATCAGTTGATCTATTAATATTAACGAAGAACACCAAACGCTCTATTAAAGATCTGCTCACTCAGTTTAATCCTGACCAAATTGTAATAGATGCTTCTAACTCCTCTTATACTTCTCAACGTCTAAAAAATGAATCGGCAGAACAACGAGTTAATTGTTGGTCTGTATTATTAGATGGTGCATATATTAGGGACATAAATTAATTTAACAAAACTCTAGAAGAAAAATCCAAATAAGAATATTCTATGGCAATTATTATAATCCTAATATAACAAACAAAGGAATAATAATTAAAACTACAATAAGAGTTACTACTATTACTTTTTGATAATAAGAAACAGAAGTATTCGTATAACAACTGGAAAAAACTACATCAATGGCTCTCTTCATATTTCTACTTTTTTATTATTAGTTTCTTTGTTTTGATTCTATTTCCAATTTGGATTTTCACAAAATACAATCCTTCAGCAAAATCATTCACATTTACCTTTACAAATAACTTTTTTGAATTATAGCCGTTAATCTTTTTGATATGTTGGCCTACCGAACTAAATATCGAAATTTTAACCTGTTCTCTATTTTCATTTTCAATGATTAAATTGACTTGGTTATCAGTTGGATTTGGATACAGTTCTATAATATCATTCCCTAAACCTAAATTCAGTATTCCTACAGCTGTAGGAGATTGAATTTTAGCCATAAATATATCTCTTCCACCATGGTTATTATTTACATATAGATCATTAGACTCTGTCCTTCCAGTAACAAATAAATCACCACCATTCCCAACTGCTATCCCTGTAATATTATCGACATTTGTCCCTCCAAAACTGAAAGTCCAAAGTGTATCCAAATTAAGATTTATATTTATTAACCAAAAATCTGATGAGCCAAAATTTTGAGTTAAATAATTATCTGTACTTAATGCTGATGCTCCAATTAGATATGAATTATTAGCAATTTTTTCTAATGTGAATTGCTTTTCAGAAGAAGAACCACCGTAAGCTCTTTCTCTAACTATATTTTGGTTACTATCAATAATAGCTACCCATGCATCAGAAAAACCTCCATTATAATTTGAAACATCTCCAGAACCATTATTTACCGACCCAGAGATCAATACTCTTTTATTAGGTAAAGATATTACCTTATTTGCAGAATTATCAAGTATTGAACCAAATTCCTTATCCCAAACAGGATTATCGTTATTATCAAACTGAACTAACCACATCCTATACGGCTGAATTCCATAACGTGTTTCTCCTAAAGCATAATATCCAGAGAAATCTTCTAATTCAGAAGCTGATATTAATAAATTAGGAGTGAATTCATCATGATTCGGACCAACAATTTTTCTAGTATTTAACAGATTACCATTTGCGGTATCTACTCTTAAAATCCAAGCAGCAGCAAACTTCGTTAAATCTATGGGTAAATCGCCATTGTTAGAATTAGTGTTCCCTACAGCTAATAAGTTCCCATTACTCATCAAGGTCATTCCTTTAATTATATCATGTCCGGGTATTGTTAAGAAATTTCCACCCCCATAAAGTTGTGACCACATTACATTCCCATTACTATCAAAACGAGCAATAAAGCCATCTTCATCTGTAGGATCATGGTGTCCAG
>JAJCYN010000494.1 GCA_029262915.1 Flavobacteriales bacterium | reverse complement strand
GGGCTTAAAGTATTGCAATATTTAAAATCCCATGAAATAATATTCTTTACTGATTCCTCATCAGATATAACAGGAATATTTAAGCCTGGGGTATTATGTGTTATCACAGACCCAGTTATTAAATCACGATCAAAAATTAAGGAGTCAAGGCAAGCAACGTCTTCTGAATAGCCTCTTTTAACAATAGTAGCAGTAGTAAAATAAGGTTCTGTTACAGAAGAACAATTCGGTTGTACTTGAAAATTAATAGTTTGAAAATCACTTTGAGCGTTGTTCAAATAGGTATCTGTCAATTCCCAATTACGGATAAATTTAATAAGTGTATCTCCTTTGTTATCAGATAGTATTAAAGATGGAGTTATAGTTATATTTTGCCCCCCAAAAGGTGAACCGTTATTTATACTAAATATAGCACTATTGTTCTTATATTTCCACCCTGAAGGGAAATGAAAAATAATAGTATCATTAATTGAAACACTATTTCTAAACTCATTAGGAAAATCTTCTAATCCTAAACTTTTAAATGCTGGATTAGTTTGGGTTCTGAAACTTACAGGATAAGCATTACATTCAACTGAAGGGTGTGCAAATCCATTTCCGGTAAATGGTTGTAGTAGCCAAAAATTTGCACCCCAATGGTCACAGGAGATTCTAGTTGTACCGTTGGTATCAATTAACAAATATTCGGCTCTAAAATTATCCATAAAAAGAAAACCATTAGAGTTTCCAAAAATTTCTTGAGCGGCTTCTGGCCTGTATTTTAGGAAAAGTTTAGCAGTGATTGAATCTGTTGGAGAATAAAGATTACCTGGTATGCACGAAGTAGGAATGAAAAAATCCATAAAATACATTTTATTTGGAGCCACTCCCGTATCAGATATAATTGGGGCTACCGCAGTACAACTAAACTTTAGCACACCCGTTATTGGATCATGAATTTCGAAAAAACCACCAAGGAAATCATACACTAAAGAATCAGCAGGTGCCTCGTAGCGAAGTTGAACAAAAACACTATCCACTCCGGTGTTGATGTCACCAATAAAACCTATTGCGGTTGCACAAACGGAATCACAAGGGTAAGCTGCATCAAGTCGAATACCAGGTGTATTTCGATTAACTTTTGGAGCCAGTGCTCTTGAAGATTGGGTGTAAGTCGCAGCATCTGCCCATCCAAAAGTAGCCCGCTCCAAATCAAAAGAAGTTGTTTGAATAGCAGAATTACACTCTCCTAAACAATGATGAAAAGTTGTAGCAAAACCACAGGATAAAACTTCCGTACAACTGCATCCGTCCTCACAAATGTAAATTAATTCAAATGTAAATTCATCAGCAATTGAGCCATTAGTCAACAAAAGAGAATCGTCATCACAACTAAAATCTAAAGGAATATTAAAACACTCGATACTAATTTCAGGAATAGAACCTATAGGAATAAAAAGTGTGTCATTACTAAAAATTAAAGGTATTCTAATGGAATCTTGCAATGAAGATGTGATATTATAGACTATTGTAATGCTGTCCATTCCAGCTGCCATTATATAGCCACTCGGTAATTGAACTACCGCAACCAAAGAGTCAGTAGAACAATTCATTTGATAAGAAAATTCACCTCCGTACCCTTGTGAATGAGTAAGGCAAACATTCATGAAAAAAGGAGAATCTTCTTGTACATCTGCTGGAAGAGAAACTATGGCTTCACCAGATAAAGAACTATAAACGCTCTGTATACCATCATTTGTTGTTATTCCATAAGTTTCTTCTGAACCACCACATTGATCTTTAAATCCTACCGCAGCATTCATTATATGAAATTGGGCATTATGAAATCCCGGTCGGTTGCATTCTTGAAATAATGGAGCACATCCAATATGAAAATCCACATCCACAAAAAAAGAAGATCCATTTGGAAGGTCATCATAAAAACCATCGCCATCTAAATCAAAAATTAACCCTGGAGCAAAATTGCTATCAACAGCTGTTAAATTAATACATAAAACAGAATCATTTCTTGCATTATTCTCAAAAAAACTTCCAAGAGAATCAACTCCAGGAATATTATTTACCGGAATTCCTGCAATTGTAACAGAAGACAAATCAATCAGGCCAACATCATATCGTAGATATATTTTTAAGTCTGTTGCAAATGAATTTCCCGGAGCACCGTTAAATGCATCCGATCCATTACCAGTATATTCAAAAGTAAGGTGAGCAAGTGTAGTATCGCAATAACTAGATTGAATTGCATTTGCTGGAATTTCAGTGATATCAACGAGGGGGTCACCAGGGACCACATTAATAGTGGCATCATCAAAGGGGTTTTGACAGGTTATACTATCACAAGAATAACTAACCATATAAGTTGTAGGTTCTCCAGTACAGCTATCAACTTTTACCGTTTCAGCTATAGTAAAACACTCTCCTGGATTTAACAAACTATCACCAGTCAAATCAAATAAAAGACCTCCCGTGATATTAATAGTAGAAATAGTAGAAGAAGTATCAGCAATTAAAACAGAATCTGCAGCTCCAGTAAGAAGATACTGACACCTAATAATGTCTGGTGATGGGTTTGTATTAAACAAAAGTTCATTTATTGGTTGAAATCCATTATTGCAAATTTCCACGATTCTTGTAACTGTATCCGACATATTTGCAGTAATATTATCTGTACCATTAATTACATTTAAGCTAAGAGCAGGCTTTAGAACATTATAAGAATTTGACGTAACAATTAAAGGAAGACTTAATCCATCATAAGTTATTATAGTTGTATCAACGGCTAAACTATTAGGAAAATTACAATCAATTTGAACAGTAAG
>JAJCYN010000493.1 GCA_029262915.1 Flavobacteriales bacterium | reverse complement strand
TGAAAATTGGCTTAATCCAATGGTAGAATTATTAGATAATGATTCATCCGTAGTGGCCTGCCAGCCAAAGATAAAAGACTATAATAACAAATCATATTTTGAATATGCTGGGGCAAGTGGTGGTTTTATAGATAAATATGGTTATCCATTTTGCAGGGGGAGAATTTTTAATGATTTAGAAGAAGATAGTGGTCAATATGATGATGCTATTGAAATATTTTGGGCTTCTGGTGCTTGTTTATTTATTAGATCTAAACAATATCATAATATTGGTGGATTAGATGAATTCTTTTTTGCACATATGGAAGAAATAGATTTATGTTGGCGATTAAAAAATCAAGGTCATAAAATAATGGTTTGTCCCACTTCTACTGTTTACCATCTAGGTGGGGGAACATTAAACAAAATAAAAGCTCAAAAAACATTCTTAAATTTTAGAAATAGCCTACTTACACTCCATAAAAACCTTCCTAAAAAAGGACTTGTTAGTATTCTTTTTACCCGATTGTGTTTGGATGGAATTGCTGGAGCTAAATTCTTGCTTTCTGGAAAACCAAATCACACTTGGGCAATTTTTCGTTCTCATTTCTCTTTTTATGGTGCTATCTCACAAAATAAAATGAAGAGAAATCAAACACAAAATCCTAATTTAAAAGGAATGATAAATAATAGTATTGTTAAAGCTTACTTCCTGAAAAAATGTAGAACATTTAACACTTTTATAAAATAATTACGTATATCCTTGTATTAATTATAAGAAAGTGTAAATTAGTCGCCAAATAAAATTTTGATATAGATGGGAAGACCCGCAACAAAGCCAACAAAACTTAAAGATGGATTTTACTTAGAGATAAGAAACAAAGGAAGTAAGTCTGGAATTAAAATTAGAAGAGACAGCGAAAAAGCTATGTTAATTGCTGTAAAAGATTATGAAAGAGTTAAAGACGTAGTTATTTTAGGTGAATTTAAAAACGGAAAACCGCTATCGAAAGCTAAAAAGAAGAAAAAATAATTCTTATTTCTCTATCTCAGCCAATTTAATCATTATTTTCTCCATTTTCTTTTTCATTTGAAAAGGAGTACAATTGAAATTGTTTACAATTAACGCAAAAGCTATGTTCCTTTTGTTTTTAGTTGTTACATAGCCAGCGTAACTCCTAACACGAGTCATATAACCACTTTTAGCCTTTATTCTACCTGAAGCTGCTGTTCCTTTTCCTACATTTCTTAGTGTTCCCGATTTACCCGCGATCGGCAAAGAGTTTAAATATAATTTTCTGTTTTTACTTGCGTTCATATGTTTTAAAATACCTACTAACTGTTTCGCAGTTATCGCGTTAAACCGAGAAAGTCCACTACCATCATTAACATACATTCCCTCAACATCTAATCCTGTGTTTTTCCAAAAATTTTGTGTTGCTTGAGTCCCAGATCCTGTATCTCCACTTCTGTATTTAAATACTCCTATTTGATTCATTAAATGTTCAGCATATAAATTGATGCTATAGGTATTGGTTAAATTAATTATGGACGTTAATTTAGGAGAGCGTGTTGTTGTTATAATATGCTTCTTAATCCTTTCTTTATTACCAGTTTCAAATTTAATTTTTCTAACAGTCGTAGAAGGGGTACTTAGTTTAATTCCCAAATACCTTAATTCCATATCCAATTCAAAAGCAGCTAAATACGAAGGATCAGGAATGGAACCTCTTATCATAAAATTCTTCTTATTGAGTGGAATTCCGCCCTTAATAATTCTATTTTCTTGGTAGGGAGCGCCAAATATATATGATAGGTCTTTTTTAGTTATCATACTCTTCACATAGTTATCGAATTTTAAATTAGGTATATATGGATAAATACAAGTCACTTCTGTTGAATCTCCTTTTTTTCCAGAGCTAAATTCAACATTGCACTTATTTTCATATATAGACAATCCACATGGACCAGCACCATAATAATTACCTAAATCTCCCCAAATCCATGTAGAGGGAATCATTTGTTCACTAAAAATAGAAGCATCACCTATCACTCTACCGTTAATGGAATCAATTCCTAATTTAATGATTTCATTTGCCCATTTATTGATAAAATCTCCATAATGTTTTATAAATCTTTCCGAACCTAAGCAAGGGTCTCCTCCTCCAACAATATAAATATTACCATTTAACACACAATTAGAATCTATTTCTCCTGAATATTTAATGTAAGTAGAAAATCGTTTTCCGGATCCTAAAAGTTCTAATGCTGTTGCCGTAGTCACTAATTTCATAGTTGAAGCTGGAACTAAACTTTTATTAGAACCTAATCCAGCAATTACTTTATTAGAATCAAGATCAATAGCATAAAAACTAATGGAAGCATTCTTTAATTGTTCGTCAGCAGCCATTTTCTGAATGGCCAACCTAACAGATTTGGTAGTTTGTGCTTTTAAGCCCAGACTCATTAATGAAACTAATATAAAAACAATTAATCGCATTAATTCTTACTTTGTTTTGTTGAATAGGTATGTGCTAATTCTAACTTTTTATAGTGCTCTTCATTAATAATAGAACAGCCTGACTGTAACAAATCAAAAACCTCCAGTTCTCTCTCTTTATGATAAACTTTTGTCGTTTTAAAAATATCTAGATCATCTTTGAAATCAGATAAAGTATCTTTTGTAAAATCAATAGTTTGGTTCTTAGAAGCAATTCCTATTAAAGTCATTTCATCTTCATCACATTTAAAAAATTTAATATCCTGAGGTGTAATATGCTCTAAGAATTTAATATTCTTTAATGCTTTATCTAAAACAATATCACTAAACATTTCAACCATTTGTTGAACTTTTTCATCCTTCTTATCATTAAGAGCTTCCCATTCCTCTGTATAAACATTATTGGAAATTAAAAAATGTTTAAACTCTTCTTCTAATTCACTCAGCTCTTCATCTGTTAAGCATCTGTACTTCATTGTTTTAGTTTAATTTTTATTAAAAATATAGAATAAAAACAAAAGTACACCAATTGAATAAATTATTAATCATAAAAAAAGGCTACTAAATTTAGTAGCCTTTATAAATCTATACAAAAATTATTCGCTTTTATAATCTGAAGGATCTACATCCAATACTTCCAGTTCTGTCATTTCTTTATCAGAAATTGCTGAATCATCAAATTTAATGTTAGGATTGCTATCCTTTAGCTCTTTTTCTAATTCTGCATCAGCTATAGCCTCTCCTATAGCTTTATTTTCTTCAGCAGAAAAATTATATTCTTTGTTAATTGTGCCTTTATTATGCCTAATTGTTATAAGTGCATATCTTCTTGCTAGCCTACTATGTTGCATTGCTCTATGAGTTTTATGCTTCTTTAACATTTTTTTTGCGTACCGCTGATGATGAACTGCTTTAGATAAATTTCCAGTATACACTTTTTGCTTTTTAACTGCTTTATGAGCATTAATGATTACATGATTTGTCCTTTTAATCACCTTCATCGTTTGACTCATACTATTTTTATGAGCTACCCTTTGAGCAATGTGTGCTTTTTTATGTTGAACCACTTTCTTTTTAACACGAGGGTGCTTATGCTGGGCTTGTACGTTATTTCCTAGAAATACAATGGATAAAGCAAAAACAGTACTTAATAATAATTTAATGTTTAATTTCATAATATTAGATTTAAATTTTATTCTTTCTATTCAACTATT
>JAJCYN010000492.1 GCA_029262915.1 Flavobacteriales bacterium | reverse complement strand
TGTTACAGATTCCGGTACATATTATGTTCAAGTTAGTGGACTTTGTAATACCACTTTTGACACTGTTGTAGTAACAACTGAAATCTGTAACATTATAACTCCTAATGTGATAACTCCTAATGGAGATGGCGACAATGATTTTCTTGTCTTTGAAGGATTAGAACGTTTTCCTAATAGTTCTTTAGCTGTATTTGATCGATGGGGTAAAAAAGTTTACGAGAGCAGTGATTATCAAAATAATTGGAGTCCAACTGATGTCTCAGATGGCACCTACTTCATCATTTTAACTCCTGGAGGTATTCTTGAAGCCGATGTTATAAGAAAAGCATTAACAATATTTCACTAGCAAAACTTAACGCTCTGATAATTATCATTATCGGAGTTTTTATAACTGACCGGCCAAAACGACCACTTCTTTAAACGATTTGACATTACCATCAATATCAAAGGCTTCAACAAAAACTATATAAATACCTATCCTTGCTTTTTCATTGATTTCATTGATTCCATCCCAACTAAAAGTTCCTGAAGCACCCAACAATTCGTTTTGAATAAGGTTTCTAACTAACCTTCCTTTTGCATCATAAATAATTATGCTAGCAACAAATCCTGAGGTTGAAAAATTATAAGAAATATTTACAACATCATCAACACCATCATTGTTTGGTGAAAAAGTAGGTGGAGATACAGTAATTTCTCCTCCATCTGTATTGGCTCTTAAATATTGAGAGTTCTCATAACCAGGAGTTGCAAAGCCTACATCCTCAGCCGCAGAATGCCAATTGGTTTCATCATTACTTAGCCTATTATAATCTATTCGTTCTAATGAAACTCCGTCCTCACTATTTAATAAAGCAAAATGCATATCATCTGTATAATGAAAACTATCTATCACCATATTTAAATTATTGATAAGATAAACATCTCCTTCGTCATTATTATAAGTTGGTAAAGCACCCATTTGTAAAAATGCAGAAGTAACTGAATTTATATACTCATCTGACACATTTTGTGCATCTTTAGTTAACAACACAAATTCCCCAGGAAGAATTAATTTGGGATTACTTGTTAAAACGTCATAGTTATCAATACTATCATTTTCTAAATTGGCTAAATTCCATCCTTGCAGATTTATAAACTTATTAGAATTGTTATAAATCTCTACAAAATCTGAGCCTCCTGTAAATGGATTAAACAGTACTTCATTAATGATTAAATCGCCAGAAAAACCTTGTTCGGGTAAAGCAAATACTGCAGTATTGTTTGACCCTATCACATTCCCGACACAATCAAACGCACCTGTAACGGTAACAGTGTATTTAATCTGAAATGTTAATTTATTACTTAAATTTAACTGTACTTTTTTGTTATCAATTACTTGAATTGTTCCAATAGTAATTCCATTATCAATTACGTAAATAGCAGCCATCATTCCATCATTATCAATAGCTTCACTAAAAGTAACAACAACTGTCGAATCATCTATTGCGTTTGCTTCTGTAAGTATAGGCAACACAATATCTGGATTAATACCAAAAGCAGTATTCTGTGTTCCTGGTGTTCCTCCAAACCACTGAGTAGAAGCAATCCAGTTATTGGCTTCTCCACACGGATTATTTGGGTCAATCATTTCTAAACTCCAACCACCATCTTTTTTATTCTCGTCCCTATACCAAGTATCAAAATAATTAACCATATGTACAAAAGAGGTATCGGGAGCAAATAATGTTATCACATCTTCTGCATTATTTAGTGAAGGAAAACTGTTTACTGTTATTACTTTTCCAAATGGAGAAAATTGGTTTTCAAAACTATTATCACAAATAATAATGTGTTCTCCTGGTAAAATTTTTCCAGCGTTTAATTGATCCATACTTGTTAAATCTGAAATCCAACAACCCGTTAAATCAATAATATTTGTAGTGTTATTGTAGAGTTCTAAATAATCTTCTGTTGGTAACCCCATTGTTGGAGAAGGATCAGCAAACAGTTCATTAATCACAATTTGATATTTAGTTGGAGCTTTACCTATTCCAAAATCAATAAAGTTTGGATTCAATGAATTCCCTGAGCAATCATTTGCTCCGACAATTGTTAATGTATAAACCGTTGATGAATCCAAAGCCGGAATTACGGTTAATGATACGCCTTGATTATCACTATTGACAGCAACCACAGTTACTGATATCCCACCTGTAATCGTGTAAGTAGCATTTGCTAAACTTGTGCTATCCATTGTTTCATTAAAAAGGACATTTATTTGAGTCACTGTGATTATATTAACAGAAGAAATAAGTGGAGACTGGACATCTGGTAATGTGTCAAAAACAGAATTTTGCATGCCAGGTGTTCCTCCATTTAGATCAAAAGATGCCATCCAGTTTAAGGAATTACTACACGGATGAATCGGGTTAATTCTTTCCAAGGTCCAACCACCATCATCTTTAACAGCGTCTTGATACCAACTGAGATCATATTTAACAATGTCTAAAACATTGCTGCTATTATCCAACAAACTCAAACTATCACCACCATTGGTTAATGCAGTAAATGAACTTATTCCTATTACATCTCCAAAAGGGGAATATAGAGCAGT
>JAJCYN010000491.1 GCA_029262915.1 Flavobacteriales bacterium | reverse complement strand
CGGCTGCTGCTTCTTTCATTCTTCCCCATTTCATTAACAAAATTACCGGGCTCAATATAATACCTCCTCCAATTCCAATTAGTCCTGAAAAAAAACCTATAGAACCTCCAACGGTTAATCCTTGCCATATTTTAACGTCTTTAATATCGGTGCTTTCTTTGCCAAAGACATTCAACATCCTTAAAATGGCAAACACTAACAGCACGGCTAAAATCTTTTTATACAAGGATGCATCAACCTCTATCATTCCTCCTAAAAAAGCCAATGGTACCGATGCTATTGCAAAAGTGATAAAGAGTTTTTTATTAAAATGACCTGTCCTAGCATAATGTATGAAAGAAATTCCCGCAACAAATAAATTCAACAACAAAGCTGTTGGTTTCATTGTTTCTGGAACAAAACCAAAAAGTGTCATCATAGCTAAATAACCACTTGCCCCACCGTGTCCCACAGCTGAATACATAAATGAGACGATAGGCAAAATGACCAAGAAAATCCATATATTTTCTATCTCAAATAAATTCACAAATTCAATTTTGATATTTCTTTATCTAAATAATTTTGGCACTTTTTATTTAGTTTATCAAATAATTTTATTGCCTTTACTCCTTCTTCTGTTACTTGAGTTCCGCCACCACCTTTTCCGCCAACTACTCGAATAACCAAAGGTTTTTTTGCTTCTTTATTCATTCCATCAATAATTTCCCAAGCTTTTTTATAACTCATTTTCATTGACTTTGCTGCTGCAGTAATGGAACCAGATTCAATAATTTGTTTCATCAATGAAATTCTTCCTTCGGCTAAAAAAGTACCATTCTTCCCTTCTATCCATATTCTACTTTTTATTTTATAAGGCATAATAATTCTCGTTATGTAAACAAATATACAACGAAATTAATCTTGTTCTTAACTTCAAACTATGATTTTTATCAGATAATTAAAAAATGAAGATTAAAATAAAAGAGAACCCACCTCTAAATCTCCTCCGAGGAGAAGACTTTTAAACTGGAAGTAAAGAAACTTGAACTACTTCTCCTTGTTTAATTGAAGTAACATCTTCTGAAATATAAACTAAACAGTTAGCCATAGCAAATGATTGTAGTGCATCTGAACCTTGCCCGTCTAAAATTGTAACTGTTTTAAAATCAGTAACTCCTTTCAGGAAATTAGCCCTGCCAGCTTTTTTACTGAACGAGTTGGTTACTGGCAAAGGCAAGGATTTTAATTCAGTACCTGCTGATCCCATCATTAACTTAATTGCCGATAACACATACACATAAAAACAGCTCAAAGCTGCTGCAGGATTACCTGGCAATGCAAACACATAAGTTGAAGCTGTTTTACCAAAATACAAAGGTTTACCTGGTTTTTGTTTTATTTTATAAAAGACATCTTCTACTCCTAATTGGTCTAAAGCACTTTTTACAAAATCATAATCTCCTACAGAAATCCCTCCTGAAAGTAGTACCAAATCAGAATTGTTAATTGCAGCTTCAATGGCTTTTACTGTTTCTGTTTCATCATCTTTAACTGTAATAATTTGAGGTTCAATATTCAATTTATTTAATGCAGCTTGCAACATAAAAGTATTCGATTCGTAAATCTGACCCTCTTTTAAATCATTTCCTGGTTTTATTAATTCACTTCCTGTAGCTATTACTGCAACTTTCGGAGATTGGTTTACCTTTACGTTTTCAATACCCAATGCCGCTAAAAAACCAATAGCTCCTGCCGTAATTTTTGTTCCTTTTTTCAAAGCAAGCTCACCAACTGTAATTTGATTTCCTTTCGTTCTTACATTTCCTCCCAATTTGAGTCCTTCGTCTTTTACAGATAATAAATCACCTTTTACTTCTGTAAGTTCTTGCATTACCACCGTATCGCAACAATCGGGAACTTTAGAGCCTGTAAAAATTCTTACTGCTTCTCCTTCATTAATTTTTACTATTCTAGTATCTCCTGCTGGAATAGTTTCCACCACTTTTAACGGACTATTTTTTTCGTCAAATCGAAAAGCATAACCATCCATAGCGGATTGATTAAATAAAGGAATAGAAACTGGTGCAATAATGGATTCAATTAAAAAGTGATCCAATGCATCTATTATCCTAACTTCTTTTACAGCTAATGAAAAAATACTTTTATTAATTAATTCTTTTGCTTCTTCTACAGATATCATTTATTAAAATATTCATTGGTCTTACCTATACACTTCTTAATCATTTTCATTGCTTTATCGATGGTTATCTTTTTAGTTCTAAAAGCAAGTATCGCCATTCTAATTACAAACTTACCGTCAATTTTTGTTGAACTCAAAAACACACTACCATCACTATGAATGATTTCCATCAGTTTTTCATTATACTTGTTTTCAGCAACATCTTTTGAAGGATACCAAAAGTAACTGACTGTTAAATCTGGTTCTGGTCCTAATTCAAAACCAATCTCTTTTAATCGATTCCTAAAATAGGTTGTCAATAATAATTTTTCATCCAAACAAGCTGTAAAAGGTTCTATTCCATACAAACTCAATGGCAACCATAACCTAACACCTCTAAAATGTTTAGTTAATTCTGGAGAAACATCTGCTGGATTTATTTGTGTATTGGTTATCGCATCTTGCATATAATTTGCCGTATAATGGTGCGAATGAAAAACAGCCTCTTTATTTTTTATTAAAACTGCACCCAATCCATAAGGTAAAAACAATCCTTTATGAGGATCTATTACCAGTGAATCTGCCAATTCAATTCCTTTAAAGAGATATTTTTTAGTTTCACTTAAAATAAAAAATCCACCATAGGCAGCATCAATATGATACCACATTTTATTGGTTTGAGCCACTTTTCCTATTTGCTCTAATGGGTCAACTGCTCCCGTATCGGTTGTACCTGCGGAAGAAATTACTAAAAATGGATTTAAACCATTTTCGATATCATCTTGAATTGATTCATTCAGTTTTATAATATCAATTCTTGACAGTTCATCTAATGCTAACAAACGAACCTGAACATCTTCCAACCCAATTATTCGCAATGCTTTATGAATACAATGATGAACTTGAGGACTTAAATAAATAACACTTTGGCTAATTTTTTCATTTTTAATCTGGTGTTGATCTCGAGCTGCTGTTAATGCAATAAGGTTTGCTATAGACCCACCTGAAGTTAAATTTCCTATGGCCTCTTTTGGGAAATTAAAAACATTCTTCATCCAATCTATTAACTCATTTTCCATTGTAACGGCACCTGGTGAACCAAAATACATTCCAGCATATTCATTCGTTACACTTGCCAACATATCTCCTAAGGCCGAAGCGTAAATTCCTCCTCCTGGAATATATCCTAAATGTCCTCCACCTGCAGGATTAATTCCTTTTTGAACCACTTCAGAAGTATATATTGACAATAATTCTTTCAAGTCTTTTTTGCTCGGTTTTATACGTAATTTTTCACTATCAGGGTTGCCTCCATAATAAGAAGGATTATACTCTGTATTTTCTATAAAATGATTGGTGTATTGCTGAAGCTGCTCATTCAGACTATTTCTCTTTTCCAAAGAAGGTTCAAGTTCCTGAGAAATTTTTTCTAATGCTATTATTTTATTGATTAAACTGTCCATAAATGAAATAAGATGTCAAAGATAGTTGATTGTGTTCAATTTATGAAAGATGATAAAAATCATAACTTTTAGTGAACCTTTTTAACCTAAGATAGCTAAATTTACGACTTAAAAATTAGAGGTCATTATGGAAATTTATGAAAAATTAAAAGAAAAATATACTGGAATTGGACAGGATACTGATGTTCATTTACGAGGACTTTTACACGCAAAGCCAATCAATTACTGGGACTATATCCATACTGATGCCTTATTAAATTTACAAATACAACGAACCACATTACCTGATGAGATGGTATTTATTATGTACCATCAGATTAATGAATTATTGTTTAAGATGATTCTATGGGAAATTGAACAAATTGCCGATGCAACAAAATTAACTCCAGATTTTTTTGCTGAA
>JAJCYN010000490.1 GCA_029262915.1 Flavobacteriales bacterium | reverse complement strand
GCTCTATTAATTCCTGTAGAAGGCACAAGAAGTTATAATCCTAATTGGAAAAAAGGGTTCTACTATATTTCCAAAAAAACAAATGTTCCAATCATTTTAGGATATATAGATTATGAAAATAAAATTGGAGGTTTTGGTCCTGTTTTTCAGATTACAGATAACATAGAAAAAGACATTGAAACAATCAAGAAATTTTATCGAAACATTAAAGGAAAATTTCCTGAGCAAGGTGTTCGTTAATTTGTTCTATATTCAAATTGATGTGCTGACAAATCTTCGTTAGCTTTTGCTATTTTTTTCTTTAAGTTTTCTTTGTACTCAACTGTTTTATTAAAAATAAGATCATCACCAGCTCCGATAATTTGAGCAGCTAATATACCTGCATTTAATGAGCCATTTATTCCTACGGTTGCAACGGGTATTCCCGGTGGCATTTGTACAATGGCCAATAAAGCATCCATTCCATCTAAAGAAGCTTTTATAGGTACTCCGATAACAGGAAGTGGTGTCATTGCCGCAATAACTCCAGGTAAGTGAGCTGCCATTCCAGCAGCAGCAATAATTACTTTAATGCCATTTTTTTTTGCATTTTTGGCAAATTCTTCAACTTGCTCAGGTGTTCTGTGTGCTGATAAAGCATTTACTTCAAAAGGAATTTGCATTTCATTCAAAAAATCAGCTGTTTTTTGCATTACAGGCCAATCAGAAGTGCTTCCCATAATTATACTTACTTGTGCTTGCATATCGAAAATTTTATGGTACAAATGTAGTTAATATCATAACTATTTTATTGTTCACAATTTAAATTAATTACATTTGTAGTGAAATACTGATATGGATATTATAACAGTTAAAGATAAGTCTTTTAAACCTTACATTTCAGAGGAAGATCTTCAAGCCTCAGTTAGGAAAGTAGCATCAAAAATTAATAATGATTACAAGGACGGTACGCCAATTTTTTTAGGAATATTAAATGGATCTTTTATGTTTTTCGGAGATTTATTAAAATCGATCGATTTAGAATGTACCGTTTCTTTTATTAAGCTAGCTTCTTATGAAGGAACTAACTCAACTGGAGAGGTTAATGAACTTATTGGTTTAAAAGAAAATATTGAAGGTAAGGATATTATTTTAGTTGAAGATATTGTAGATACGGGAAATACTCTAGTAAAATTGCATGAAATTCTTTCTAAGAAAAAGGCAAGAAGTATTAAAATAGCGACACTTTTATATAAACCAGAGGCCTATAAAAAACATCATCCAATTGATTATGTTGGAATGGAAATTCCAAATGATTTTGTGTTAGGATATGGATTAGATTATGATGGTTTAGGAAGAAATTTAAGTTCAATTTACGTTTTAAACGATTAATAATAAGATGTTGAATATAGTATTGTTTGGCCCTCCTGGTGCAGGAAAAGGAACGCAAGCAGAGAAATTAATTAGCAAATATAATTTGGTTCATTTATCAACGGGTGACATTTTTAGAGTTAATATTAAGGGAGAAACAGAGTTAGGGAAGTTAGCAAAAAGCTATATGGATGGTGGAAATTTAGTTCCTGATGAGGTAACCATAAAAATGCTTGAAACAGAAGTGGATAAAAATCCTCAAGCAGAAGGGTTTATTTTTGATGGATTTCCGAGAACAACTACTCAAGCAGAAGCATTAGAAGCATTTTTAAAAGGAAAAGGAACAACTATTTCTGTAATGCTAGCATTAGATGTAGCGGAGAAAGAATTAATAAAAAGATTGTTGTTAAGAGGACAAGATAGTGGTAGGGCTGATGATGCTAATGAAGAAGTAATAACTAATAGAATTAGTGTTTATAATAAACAAACTGCTGTTGTTGCAGATTTTTATAGCCAACAAAATAAATTTCAAAAAGTAAATGGAATAGGTTCTGTAGAAGAAATATTTGACAGACTATGTGTTGCAATTGATGGGTATAAGGTTTCTATGTGATTTGCCATATTGAACTTGCTAAATCATCTTTATAAATTCCTCATTTTATTCAGAATAATATTCTAACCAAAATTTTAGATGTCTAACAACAACTTTATAGATTATGTAAAAATCCATTGCCGTTCCGGTAAAGGGGGGGCAGGTTCTAAACATTTTAGGAGAGAAAAATACATTACTAAAGGAGGGCCTGATGGTGGTGATGGTGGAAGAGGTGGACATATAATTGTTCGAGGAAATAAACAAATGTGGACACTTTTACACCTTAAACATAAAAGGCACATTAAAGCTGGTCACGGTGAGGGAGGTAGTAAATCTACAAGTACAGGGGCAGAAGGAGAAGATGCTTATGTAGAAGTTCCTTTAGGGACTATTGCTAAAGATGCGGAAACAGGAGAAGTACTTTTTGAGATTACTGAAGATGGAGAAGAGCAAATTTTAGTTAAAGGAGGAAGAGGTGGTTTAGGTAACAACCATTTTAAAACATCAACCAACCAGGCTCCAAGGTATGCTCAACCTGGAGAAGACCACGAAGAAGCATGGAAAATATTGGAGTTAAAAGTCTTAGCTGATGTTGGTTTGGTTGGCTTCCCGAATGCAGGAAAATCAACCTTACTTTCGGTAGTTTCTGCAGCTAAACCAGACATAGCTAACTAT
>JAJCYN010000489.1 GCA_029262915.1 Flavobacteriales bacterium | reverse complement strand
TATAAACGGTTAAAGTACATTCAACAATACTCAGCATACAGAAAAGGGCAAGCGATTGAAATTGTAGTTACGCAAGAAAAGTTAAAACTAAAAATTAACGCATTAAATCAAAGTAATCAGGAAAAAACGGTGCTGGTTTCTATAGAAGAACAAGAAAAGCAAAATTTGGCGATTGAAAAAACGGAGCAAGAAACGATTGTTCAAAAACTGCAAGGAAAAGAACAAGAACTGAAAGATAAATTGAAGAAGAAGGAAGCAGCCAAACGTAAACTACAAAAAGCAATCCAACGAATTATTGAAGAAGAAATTAGAAAAGCCAGAGAGGCTGCAAAAAAGAAAGGAACAACAACAAAAGGTTTCCCTATGACTCCGGAAGCATTAAAACTTTCGAACTCATTTGCCTCTAATAAAGGGAAATTACCGTGGCCTGTAAAACAAGGCGTAATCACAGCACAGTTTGGTAAACACCCTCATCCTGTGCTACAAGGTATTGTAATCAATAACAACGGAATTGACATTAGTACCACAAAGGGGGCAACCTCTAGAGCCATTTTTAACGGGGTGGTAAGCTCAGTTGCCATTATTCCTGGTGAAGGCAAGGTGGTGATGGTTAGACACGGAGAATATTTAACGGTTTATTCTTATATGAGTGAAGTTTTTGTGAATAAGGGAGATAAAATAACCATAAAACAAGATTTGGGAGTGTTGGTAAACGAAGCTGGAAAGGCAAAAACTCAAGTTCATTTGGAGATTTGGAAAGGGATGACTAAACTAAACCCGAAATATTGGATTTTTAGAAAGTAAATGATTATGAAATTTACTACGCCCGTTTCAATTCCATTAAATCAAATTAAAATTTCTCATGAACAATCAATTTTATTTATAGGTTCTTGTTTTGCTCAAAACATAGGGGAGAAATTAAAGAGCAACCAATTTAATATAACACTAAATCCTAACGGGATTATTTACAACCCAATTTCGATGGTAAATAGTTTGGAACGAATTATTCATAACAAGTATTATTCGGAACAAGAATTAACAAATTACAATACCAAATGGATTAGCTTTAATCACCACGGAAGTTTTTCTTCCTTTAATAAAAAACAATGTCTAAAGCAAATTAATAAAACATTAGAAGAAGCTCACCAACACCTAAAAAAGTGTAGCACTATATTTATTACGTTGGGTTCTGCATGGGTGTATGAATATCCTGATTTTGGTATTGTTGCTAATTGTCATAAAATCCCGAATAAGCAATTTACGAAAAGATTATTGTCTGTTAAGGAAATTTTAAGTGCTTTTAATGAAGTAAAAGAAAACCTTAAAAACATCAATATTGTTTTTACAGTGAGTCCAATTCGTCATATCAAAGAGGGGTTACACGAAAATAATTTGAGCAAATCCACTTTGCATTTAGCCATCAATAATTTAGTAGAACAACAAGAAAACTACCATTACTTTCCTGCTTACGAAATGATAATAGATGAATTAAGAGACTATCGTTTTTTTAAAGACGATCTGGTTCATCCAACTGAAATGGCAACGAATTATGTTTGGGATAAATTTAGTAGCTGTTATTTTAATGATGAAACCAAAAGCATCAATACCGAACTTAAAAAAATAAAAACAGCTGTTAATCACCAACCTTTTAATTTTAAAAGTGAAGAACATCAACAATTTATAACCAAACAAATTCAGGTAATGGACGAGTTGACTCAAGAATACTCTTACCTTAATTTTGAAGATGAAAAATTGAAAATTAAGAACAACTAATTTTTTGTTGCTATAAGGTACAAAACAGTTATGAAGTTTAGGTTTTGTTGAGTGCAGTTGTTTCTACTTCGGAATTTTATTCGGTGTGATGATCAGCTTGTTCTTAGATAGTTGGATAGAATTTCTATCACTTTTTACGGAAGTGACTTAAATTATCATTTAAAAAAATGTACCAATTGTTTCATATTGATGATCCTTCTAGCAATAAACGACTTTCATTAGTTATTAAAATTACCAGAACGATACAGAAAGAAATGTAGCTACTTGTGAAACAGTATCAATTTGACGAGGATATCGTTTACATTTACTAACCTCACTTTTTTATCTCCACCTTTAGGGGTGTTTTTGTCAAATACCACCTTTAAAGGTGGTATTGTTTTTTAATATAACGGATAGTTTTGAATCTATAAACTAAAAAAAAAACAAAGAAAAAATATCTTTTAGTGAAAAAATGTTCTTGTTTGCTCAAGCTCTTATTATAGCAGGTGTGCTATTAGGCATTATCATAGCATTGATGTTCCTTACTTAAAACTATTTAATATAAAAACTACATTAATATGAAATTAAAAAAAATAGTACTACTCTTCCTAACCTTAAACTTTCAATTTTTAACTTTCAGCTTATTTTCCCAAAACGTTGGTATAAATGCCACAGGTTCTGCACCTAATGTTGCTGCGTTATTGGATATAGATGCAGCACCAGGTAATGATAAAGGTGTATTACTACCTAGAGTAGCATTAACCATAACCAGTTCTAATGCTCCCATAGGAGCAAGTGTAGTAAATAGTTTATTAGTGTATAATACAGCCACCATTAACGATGTAACTCCGGGTTATTATTATTGGGATAGTACCAAATGGGTACGCTTACTCAATACAGGTAATACTGGTTTAGATTGGACACTAACTGGTAATTCAGGAACTAATTCAGCAACCAATTTTATTGGAACCACTGATGCACAAGATTGGGTGATTAAAACTAACAATACTGAAAAAATGAGGGTAACCTCTGGAGGGAATGTGGGTATTGGGAATTCCACACCCGGTAGCCTTTTACAAATTACAACATCAACGAGTCAATCTTTGACTGATGGATTTTCTTCACAACGCTTGGATTATTTTGCAGGAGGAAGTTGGAATGCTGGTGTTTCTGGAGCTCAAATAACATTTGGGCAACCATATTGGAGTGGTGATCCTACTACTTCGGTTAGAGTTGGGGCAATTAGAGGAGTTAAGACAATGACGGATGGTAATTTTGGAGGAGGGTTACAGTTTTTATTCCAACGCCATGGTGCGGGTAATATGTCAGTAGGCTGTACTTTAACCGGATTGGGTAATGTAGGTATTGGAACAACAACGCCAATTGTACGATTACATGTATCTGCATTAGACAGCGAAGTTGGTCGATTTCAAACGACTTTAAAAGAAGATACAGACCCTACATTTAAAAATTTTATTTCAGGAGTGGACCAAAGCGGTGATATAGTTTGGTTTTTTGGGGATGCTTCATTAAGTAAACGTGCTGTTTTGAGTGCTAGAGGATCAAATAATGATTATAATTTGGATTTTGAAACAGCAACAACAACACGGATGAGGATTGATACATCTGGTAATGTAGGGATAGGGACACTTAACCCACTTGAAAAGTTGCACATTGATGCTGGGGCAAATACTTGGATTCGAATGCATGGAACAAACATAACTGGTTTAGACCTGAGAGATGGTGTTAGTGCTAGTGCTTCTATTGCTTTAACAGGTGGAAATTTAAGATTGAATAGTCCTGCAAATGGAGCTGGATCACAATTGGTTGTAGCCCCTGCGGGAGTTGGAATAGGAACAGTTTCTCCACAACATATGTTACACCTACAAGGATTTGATACTAAAATCCACTTAGAATCTACTCAGCCTGGTATAATTTATCATGAGACTGATGGTAATCCGAACGAAAATTGGTGGGTGGATGTCAATGGAGGGAGAATGCGATTCATGGCAACTAATGATGCATTGAATACATTTTCAGAGAAATTATCTTTAATGCAAGATGGCAAAGTTGGCATAGGAACCACCAATCCCCTTCACAAAGTGCAAATTGTGGGTGATATGCTGTTAGGTGCAACTGCAACAGTTCCAGGGTACAAAAATCTCTTGTTTCAAAGTGGAAATGCAATGGGGCCTTATAATGGAGTCTTCGAAATTTTACCCAGAACGATTCCTGGTACAGGTATTGCGAAACAAGCTACATACTTTAAAACTGCTTGTTGTTCTGGGGCAGGAGGTTCTACTCGGCATGATGTGCTGATTGATGGAAAAGTAGGCATAGGCACAACAACACCAAGTCAACAACTAACGGTATTTAATGGAACAACTACGGGAACTTATACAGCAACGGGCTGGGCACATAGTTCGGATAGAAGGTTAAAAACAAATATTACTGCCATAGAAAATTCTTTAGAAAAGATAAAAACCCTACAAGGAGTTTATTTCAATTGGAAAAATAATCCAAATGAAAATAAACAAATAGGTTTTATAGCACAAGAAGTAGAGAAAGTTTTACCAGAAGTTGTTTTAAAAGATGAAGCAGGTAATTATAGTATGGTATATGGAAATATAACAGCTGTTTTACTAAATGCCATCAAAGAACAACAGCAAATTATTGAAAATCAGCAATTAGAAATTGGAAATCAAAAAACAGCTATTGAAAGCTTAAAAACAGTAAATAAAAATCAACAAATTACCAATCAACAAACAAATCTTCGACTAAAGACGTTAGAAAGTTTTTTACAAACAGCTAAAAAGTAACGTAACTTGACTACTGATATTTTTCAAAAACAGTTTTTACACTAAGACTATATTATCTCGATATTTGTTGTTTGTTTAACTTTAATTATGAAAAAACTATTCCTCTTTTTAATTCTTATACCCTTATTTAACACATCATTCTCACAAGAATATTTCTTTGGAGGTGCTTTAGACGATTTTGGTAGAGACATAGAGCAAACCTTAGATAATAATTTTATTATAACAGGTTTTACCAACAGTTTAGGAGCTGGTGGTTCAGATTATTACTTGGCAAAGGTAGATTTACAGGGTAGTGTTATTTGGGAAAAAGCTTATGGCGGTTCTGGTAACGAGTTTGGAAGAGATGTAATTGCTACTCCAGATGGGGGTTATGCTTTGCTTGGTTATTCAGGTAGTTTCGGAGCGGGAATAGAGAACGTTTATTTAGTTAGAACCGATGCTAATGGTGATACTCTTTGGACAAAAACCTATGGAGGAACAGTTAGAAATCACGGTTTTGCAATGGATATAAATACTGATGGTGGTTTTATAATTACAGGTTATACCAATAGTACTGGAGCAGGAAGTGATGACGTTTACTTGATAAGAACTGACCTCAACGGAGACACCCTTTGGACAAAAACGTATGGAGCAAATAGAGTTGATAGAGGTTATGCAGTAAGGCAAACCAATAGCGGAGGGTTTATAGTTGCTGGTTATACCAATAGTTTTTCTCCAAATCCGGCAAACCCTAATTATGATATTTATTTACTTAATGTAGATGCTAATGGAGATACTTTATGGACTAAACGTTGGGGAGGAATTAATAATGACAGAGGTTATGCCGTACAACAGACAACGGATAATGGATTTATAGTAGTTGGATACGCCAATAGTTTTGGGGCAGGACAATCAGATGTGTATATCATTAAAACAGACAGTTTAGGAAATACCCTTTGGACAAAAACTTATGGTGGATCAACGTATGATTATGGTTATGCAGTAAGACAATTATCAGATGGTGGTTATATTATTTCGGGAGAAACGGAAAGCTTTGGAAATGCTAATTTCCAACCAGATATGTATGCCTTACGGTTAGATAACTTAGGAGATACCCTATGGACTAGAACCTTTGGTGGAATTGGTTGGGATTATGGAAGAGCAGTAGCTAATACACCCAATGGTGGTTTTGCATTAATGGGCGTTGCCCAAAATTTAGGATTAGGGTTAAGTGATGCTTATTTAGTAACAATTGATAGCTTAGGAAATCCGAATGTATTAACAACTGTAGGTAATTTTGAAAACTTGAATAATGATTTTGTTGTTTATCCGAATCCAGCAAATGATGTAATTACCATTCAATATTCAGAACAACCAAAAACAAGTAATAGAATATTAATTACCAACCAATTAGGTCAGATTGTAAAAGAATTTCAAACAAAGAGTATCTCGACTAAAATTAAATTAGGAGATCTTCCATCTGGGATTTATTTTATTAAATTAGAATTTAATAATAACCTTATCACTAAAAAGTTAATTATTACACATTAACAGAGGGGTACGAATTCGTATTTAGAGCTACTATCAAATAGGTATCAATTTTTTCTTTTATTTTACAGCATGCTATTGCGAATTTATATTATATTAATTGTACTTACTTTTTTTGTAGCAACGATAAATGCTCAGCTAGCTAGTAATAATGTTGAAAAAACAGTAAAAGATTCAACTTTATTTACTTACGGTCAAACATTTTTTTTAACGGGAGATTTTAATAAGGCA
Organism: Flavobacteriales bacterium; assembly: GCA_029262915.1. GTDB lineage: Bacteria > Bacteroidota > Bacteroidia > Flavobacteriales_E > Vicingaceae. Next base: position 5,206 of record JAJCYN010000489.1, on the reverse strand, counting down.
AGGACTATTTTTTATCAAGTGCTTGCTAATATTGATACTACTGCACAAAAAAAAGAACCTACTGCGTCTGTTTACAATTATATTGGAGGATCCTACTATCACCAAAAAGATTTTGAAAATGCACTTAGATACTATGGTTTGGCATTGAAAATAAGAAAAAAACTAGATGACCTAAAGCAAATTGCAAATAGCTATAGTAACATTGGGCTAGTTTATGTTGAAAAAAAAGAATATGAAAAAGCATTAAAGTATCATAAAAAATCCCTGGAATTATACTATGAAAAACAGTTTGATAATGGAATTGCAAATCAATTGAATAATATTGGAGAGGTCTATTATTGTTTAAAAGAATACAACAAAGCAGAAAGATATTTTATTCGTTCTTTAAAAATAGCAGAACAACTAAATAATGAGGATAGGTTATTAGATAATTATATTGATCTAGTTAATAATTATTTTGCCAAAAAACAATACGATAGGGCAAACGAATATTATCATAGTCTCATAAAGCTGTCGAAAATTATTAGCAGAAAAAAATCTGAAGAATCAGCTAGGAAACAAGTAGATTTTAACATAAAAAAGAAAGAGCATAAAAATATGCTTTTGTTAAAAGAAATAGAAGCACAAAAATATAAACAGTATGGTCTTTTTGGAGCACTCTGTTTTTTAGGAATTTTAATCGTACTTTTTTTTCTTAACCAAAAAAATTATAAAAAAAGAAAAGAAGAAGAAGTTGAAAAGTTATTAAATAAATTAAAATTAATAAAGACTGAAGCTTTAGTAGATAAATTTATTAGCTCCCATCAAAAACAAGAAACTCCTATTAATAAGTTAAAAATAGAACAATATTGTAAAGAAAAATTAAACGAAACTGATTTTAAAATATTACAAGCTATTTACCTCAATCCTATTGCATCAAATAAGCAAATTGCAGCAACTATCAATTTAAGTATTTCAGGTATTAAATCTTCATTTACGAAAATGTATGAATTATTCAACATAGAAGACACTGTTAGAAATAAAAAAATAGCGTTAGCTATAAAAATTACCCAAATTACCCAAGAAGTAGAGTAGTTTCCACTTTGCTTCCTTTAAACCTTTTTTCATACCTAGGGTATGAAAATTTATTATTCATACTTTAAGTACACCTTGTTTTTGATAAATCAATGTATGTTCGGTTTATACTAAATTACAGTGCTATCAAAAACAATTTAAGTCATGCTAAAAAACGAAAAGTATTTTTCAGAAAGGTTATTTATTATCTCCCAAGCAGTAATTATAATTGGGATTTTTTTGGGATTTGTAGGTATAATTTTTTTATTAATAAATTAACAGTTATGAAGAATAGATTAATAATCACTACATTAATTAGCCTGCTTATTTGCACATTTTCTTTTGCTCAGGTTACACCGACACCTAATTCTTCAGGAGCTGGTAATTGTTTGGAATTCGGAGGGATTAATACAGAGTTTGTAAATTGTGGTTCAAACATATCTGTTGATAACGTTTTTGCAGGAGGAGGTTGCACTGAATTATGGATTAGACCTAATAGTGCAAATATATCTAGATCATTTATCTCTAAAATAGGGAGTACTAATGTTGGGTGGGTTTTTTATGTTTCTGAAGAACTTGCGGGGTTGTGCAGGATAACATTTATTTATACTGGACCTAGAGATAGAAATTATAAAAGTACAAATAGAGTCGTAACTATTGATGAATGGAATCATATTGCTGTTAACTATAACAAAGATAATTTTAATAATATGCCTTCCTTTTATGTCAATGGAGTTTTAGTCTCGGGGTTTGAAGAATTTAATTCACCAAATGCAGCAATGGATAATGATGGGGTTCAAATTGTTAATATAGGGAATTCAGCTTCTAGTGCAGGAAACAATCCTTTTGATGGACGAATAGATGAAGTGCGTATTTGGAATAGAACATTAACACAAACACAAATAAGAAATAATATGTGTCATACATTAAATGGAACAGAGTTTGGATTAGTTGGCTATTGGCAAATGGATGCTATGGGCAGTACTTGTGGAGGACCAACACGTGTTTGTGATATGACAGGAAATGGTAATAACGGAATACTAAACTAAAAGAAAGAACTATGAAAAATACCATAAAAATACTGTTTACGATTAGTCTATCTCTATTTTCAATTATAGGATTTACTCAAAACATAGGAATTAATTCAACAGGTTTAGCACCCAATACTTCAGCAGGTTTAGATATAGATTTTACAAATAAAGGATTTTTAGCACCTCGTATTGCGTTAACCGGGGTTAATGATGCAGCAACAATTACTACCCCAGCAACCAGTTTGCTAATTTACAACACCAATGCTGGTTTACCAGATGGAGTTGGATATTATTATAATTCAGGAACACCCGCTGCTCCAGTTTGGGTTCGGTTTATGTCAGGAGCTCCAAGTAACGATTGGACTTTACTAGGCAATTCAGGAACCAATCCAACAACTAACTTTATTGGAACCACCGATGCTCAAGATTGGGTAATCAGAACCAACAATACAGAAAAAATGAGAGTGCAATCTGGTGGGAATGTAGGTATTGGGACAGCTACACCAACTACTGTATTAAATGGTCTTTTTTATAGCGGTCAAATACTAAATATTAAAAGTCCTAATAATAGAGCAGTATTAGTATTAGAAGGGAATGATGCAGAAATAAGTTTGTTAGATACTACTGCTGCTCTTAATGATAAATGGATGCTGATACGTAGTAACGCAGGCGTAACATATTTTGCTCCCCATACTGATATTGGAGGTCAAAAATTCGTAACCTTAGGTATAAATCATACTACAGGAAATGTGGGCATTGGAACAGTAGCTCCTATAGAAAATTTAGATGTAATAGGCGATATTAGAGCTAGTGGAACTGCTTATTGGGGTGGTGCAGGCACCAGAACGGAGACAAGAAATGATGCAGGCCTTATGGGTGGCCGATCTGGGTTTTATCAAACATCTGTTCCTGCTCCTGCGGCAAATTGGCCTATAGGAGCAACTAGTTGGTGGCATTTATTGGATGTAAGGCATACTAATACTGGAAATAATTTTGCAATGCAATTTGCAGGTAGTTTTTGGAACCAAGATCTTTATTTTAGAAAAACTGCTAATAATCCTGCACAACCTTGGTCACAAATTTTAACATCTCTTAATGGATGGATGCTTACAGGGAATGCAGGTACCACTTCTGCCACTAATTTTATCGGAACTACAGATGCCCAAGATTTGGTAATAAGAACAAACAATACTGAAAAAATGAGAGTGCAATCAATAGGTAATGTCGGTATTGGCACAACGACTCCAGTTGCTAGATTGGATGTTAGATTTGGTTCAGGAGGTTTAAATAGCCCTATTCTTGGATTAAATGTAATAAGACAATTTAGTGGAGAACAAGGTACAACAGCTGCCTTTATTGGAGGTATAGATGCAGGGTTTACCAATTCTGGAATTTTTGTAATGCAAAAAGACAATTTCTCTTTGGGTTCTGTTGGTTCATATACTTTAAATGTAGTAAATAATGGAGTCTCTCAAATGCTTGTTAATGGTGCAGGAAATGTAGGTGTTGGCACAACAACCCCTACTTATAAACTCCATGTTATCGGAAAAATAAAAACTGATAACATTAATGAAACTTCTGATAGTCGTCTTAAAAAAGATATTGTAACCATTGACAATGCCATTACTAAGGTAGAACAATTACGAGGTGTTTTTTTTAATTGGCGAACAGAAGAATTTAAAGATCGAAACTTTGATACTACCTTACAGATGGGCGTAATAGCACAAGAAATTGAAAAAATAATCCCGGAAGTTGTAAATACTGATGGTGATGGATACAAGTCAGTGGAATATTCCAAATTGGTAGGTTTACTTATAGAAGCAATAAAAGAACAGCAGAAAACAATTACAAACTTAGAAACTAGAAGCCAAAAATCGGAAGAAGCTAATGAGAAACTGAAAACTGATTATGATAGCCGGCTTAAAAAACTAGAGGAATTATTCAATTTATCGATTGAGGCTTCAGTAACAAAATAAATACCATGAGAAATAGAATTCTTTATACAGTAACACTATTTTTGATGTTTTCATCGAGTGTTCTTGCACAAAATAATTGGCTTTTTTTAAGTGCAGCTACTCAATATATAAGTATTGGAGATCTTGATGTTACTGGCAATCAATTAACAGTTGAAGCCTTAATTACTTGGACAGGAGGAAGTCTAGATATTTTATCAAAACATAACAACCCAGCCGATGTTAACTATCTTTTGCGGCCGAATTCGTTTGAAATAACGACAACTAGTGGTTATAAATTTATCGGAGGACCAGGTACAGCATTAAATGTCCCTTATCATCTTGCTGCTACGTATGATGGAACTACATTAAGGTATTATCGAAATGGGTGTTTAGTAAATTCGATGGCATGGACAGGAACAATGGCACAAAATAATTGGATAACAAAAATTGGAAATATAGCGTCAAATAATGCTAATGAGCAATTTTTAGGATATATAGATGAACTACGTGTTTGGAATGTGGCACGTACAGAAGCACAAATTCAAGCCAATATGTTTACGCTTCCAACCCCTACGACACAAATAGGACTACTTGCTTACTATAATTTTGATACAGATTATTTGAACCAACAAGGTAATGCTGCGTGGAATGGAACTGCTGTTGGTGCTGCAACACGTATAGCAAATCCATTTTGGACCGGTGGTTTAGGTGGTGCAGGAGTATATACATGGAATGGGAATGTCAGTATAGACTGGTTTAACCCATGTAATTGGACACCCTCAACAGTACCAGGTACTCTATCTGATGTAGTTATCCCCGCTGCTCCAACCAATCCGCCAACAATAGGAGCAGTTGGTGCAATATGCCAAAGTATAGAAATACAAGGAGCAACAGTCTTAACTATTACACCTACAGCAAATGGATTAGATATAACTGGTCCGTAGTGCCTTTACTAATAAGTTAAACTTACTAAACGTTATGAAAAAAATATTTTTAACATTAGGATGCTCTCTAATTACAGTTTTAGGATTTTCTCAAAACGTAGGTGTTAACGCTACAGGTGCAGCACCAAATACTTCTGCTGGATTAGATGTTGATTTTACAAATAAAGGGTTTTTAGTACCCCGTATTGCGTTAACAGGAATTAATGATGCAGCAACAGTTATT
>JAJCYN010000488.1 GCA_029262915.1 Flavobacteriales bacterium | reverse complement strand
CCAATATTGAGAATCAAATCAGCTGACCTTTTCTCTTTAATCCTCTCTATCTGCGTACTATCAGCTTCAACTAAAACTCCCCTACCACCATGTTTATAAAATCGATAAGTATTTGATCCTAAAACAGGGTTACACACTCCTAACTCTAAATAAGAAGGTTGATTGATATTAAGTTGTGTAAATAAAAAACCATAACAACAGTCTTCGCCAGCTTGACTGAATGATTCATTCCTACTTGGAGGAGGAATCAGTTTATAAGTGGTGTTTTTTATAAAATCTTTTAATCTTACTAGCATTTTAAACAATTTCGATTTCTGGAAGAGGAAAAATAAATTTACCTCCATTCTCAAGAAAATCTTGTTCTCTTTCTAATATTGAATTTTTAAAATGCCAAGGTAAAACTAAAAAGTAATCTGGTTTCATGGCATGTGCCTCACTTTCAGAAATTATAGGAATATTAGTTCCTGGAGTAAAACAGCCAAATTTTTGTTCATTTACCTCTGCTATATATGGTATTTGTTTTGTAGTAAGCCCACAAAACTGAAGTAATACATTCCCTTTTGTAGATGCCCCATAACCAAAAACCTTTTTCCCATCTTCTGCCAATGCATTAATTAATTCGGTTAAGTTTTTACGATGTTTAAAAACACGCTCTTCAAAATCTCGATACGGTTTTGGTGTATCTAAACCCAAATCATCCTCTTGCTTTAACATCCAGTTTATTATTGGAGTGTTAGGCACATATGTAGCATTCTTTTTTGAAGCTGTAACGGCAAAACTTCCTCCATTTACAGCGTTCATCTGAACATCAACAACTTTCATATCACAACTTTCCAGCAAATCTTTTATCACTTTAAATGAATAAAATTCTAAATGCTCATGACATATAGTATCGTATGAATTTGTTCTCAACATTGATGGCATATAGCTTTGCTCAAAATGCCAAATACCATTTTCGTCTAGGCATTTATAGATATCATTTACAAATTGAACAGGGCTATCTAGATCATAAAACATATAAATAGATGTAATTATCTTTGCTTTTTGATTTGGAAATTTCGAAGTAAAAAGCGTTGCATCAAAAAAGTCAGGAATCAATTCAATATCATCTGTATAATATTCTTTAAATTTTAATCCAGTCGGATCAATTCCTACTTTTTTACAATCGCTTTTATAAGCTTTTAAAGAAGTTGCATCATTACTTCCAATGTCTATTACCAATTCATCTTCATCTAAATTAGCCAATTTCTCAAGCGTATGTACTTTATGAGTAAGGTGTTTTACCATACTAGCATTTAATCCAGAACGATAGCCATAATTATCTCCATACATTTCATCTAAACTGTACGAGTGCTTCATTTGTAACAAACCACTATCAGGACACCATACCAAATCAAGTGGACCCTTAGTTATAATCTCTTCTTTTGTTTTTGGAAAAACCCCCGTTAAGTATTGTTCTCCTAGTGATAAAACATCAATTAAATTGTTGCTTCCAGATATTCTACATTGACTGATTTCTGTATAAGATTTCTTTTTCATTATCTAGGCAGTATAAGATAGTTTTGACCGTTTATAACTCTTTCAAATTTATAATTTATTTCGTTCACAAAATCAACATATTCTTGAAAGTTAAAATTCATCTCTTCTTCAAATAGATATTCGTACTCAAAAATAATAGGCATACGATGCTTCATAATTGTTTCTTTTGCTCCCTGTAGTGCAAACAAATCACCACCTTGTACATCAACTTTCATTAAAGATATTTCATCTTCAATATTTAAACTATCTATAGTTAACGTTTTTACAGATCTACCCGTTGCCTCTTCCGAGTAATCAATCCCATAAGATCCGTATGTTTGGAATCTCTCAAAGTTTTGAACAGGAAAATGGAGTGTTTCTCCATCTTTATTAAAAACTGCCCCAAAATGAGGTGTAATATTATTTTTTTTATTTGCCGCTATATTCTTTTCAAGAATGCTAAAAACAAAATCATCAGCATCAAAGGCATGAACAACACCTTTATCTCCAACCACATTAGAATATAATATAGCCATTTGCCCAAAGTTAGATCCTACATCCAAAACAACACTTCCTTTTTTTATATATTTTTTTGCAAGATCAACAATTGGCTTATCAAATATTCCATTATTAATAATAGTTTTTTTAATATCATCGCTGTGTGCATCTGTTGGTAAATAATAATTACCTGTTTTAGTTTCGTAAAAAGATAATTCCTTACTAAATTTTGATCTTTTTAGTGAAGAATCTTTGATTACATTATAACCAAATTGTCTTATTATTTTTAATACTAATCGTTTCATCCTAATTATTTAATAATTTGATTTTCAACTTTATAGTTTACAAACACACTCCCATAACTACCTGCTGGATAAGCGTTAAATAATGAACCATTATCTATAATTGTAAATTCATAAAAATCATCTTGTAAATCTTGCATTTCAACTCCTCTGTGATTTAAACACATTAACCAAGAATATGATCCTGGAGTTAACAACCCTGTTTGAAGAGAAATATTCAAGATTAACTTATTCTCTTTTCTTTCAAAAC
>JAJCYN010000487.1 GCA_029262915.1 Flavobacteriales bacterium | reverse complement strand
AAAATATTGTTTGGAATTTAGGTATGATTTTAACTCCAATTTAACTCTTAATTTATCCATTAATACATTGCTGGAATCTACTAATTCGTTTTCTGGGTAAGTATTAATGAATAATTGTAATGCATTTATTCCTCCTTGCGTATCTGATGCATCTAAGGTTGGTATGGGAGATAAAAGGTAGTTTGAATAAGCGTACATAAATAGTGTTTCTTCTGCATGTTTGCTTAACGGATAAGTGGTAGAAAATTTCTTAAAATGATAAGATGCCGAATAAAGAAGATTTAACTGGAAATTACAATAACAATAACAATAATAAACTCGTTCTGCTCTTTCTGTACCTCTAAATAATGGAATTAATTCTTCAAACAAGGCCATCGCTCTTTCGTACTTTTCATCATCATAGTACTTAATGGCTGCATCGTACTTTAAGTCCATATCCGAACTTTTTAATAACTTTTGGTATTTACTACAACCTGCTGTTATTAACGCAATTAGTACAATTAAGAAGCTCCACTTTTTTAACATTCGGCAAATATAAGATTAACTTGTATTATTTAAATAGCGTAAACGTTAAAAATTACTAAAACTATAATTGTAACGATGATAACTGTTTTGTATTTAGTTAAAGAATTTCTTCATTTTATAAAGATAATAATTTGTCCTATAGCTTGTGGTTATGTAAGGTTTAAAGGAATGTCATTACTATAATCAATCCAATAATTATAATAGCAATGATAATATAGGACATACAACCATCATTATTATCTCCACGCTTACCCCAATAACCACTCTTGTGATTATTCGATTTACCAACAGCAGCTTCTTTACCACCTAATCCTATTTTACCTACTCCAGACATCTTATAAAGATAATAATTTGTCTATAGCTTGCATTATTTTAGATGGCAATCTAATAATTTTCTTTGCTTAAACACACCATTTCAATGGTCAATGGGATTAACATCCCCTTGTGGATAGTAATGAGTTTTATCATACGATACTTGTTTACTCTACCCTATGCTTCTAGGCTCACAACAAAAAGTGAGTTAATTGTTAAATTAATCGACCATCTTTTTAAAGAAAACGATGGTAAATCGATTATCTGATGATTGATAATATTGTATCCGTTGAAAATTGGGGTTGTTTTCAAAAAACTCATACTTTTGGCTGGTAGGCTGTAGTTTGGGGCGGTAACCATAATGTGATTCCCAAATAATAATGTCCCCTTTTTTTAGTGTGTCGGCTGTTTCCCTTGTTATGCCAATACCAAGTATTGGTTCCTTTTTAAAATCATACCTATTCATTTCTAAATAATGATAGAAAAGTGTATGACCACAAGCAATACGATTGGTATCATTAAACAGCTGGTTTTGAGCTGTCTGAGGGTTTTTACCCAGGGTTAAGTGTTTCGCGTACCATTTGGCAGCTTTTTTTACAGCTCTTTCTTCGGGTTGTATTTTCCGAGTAGTAATAGAGGTAATCCCAGCCATTATTGTAATTAGTGTAATAGAAATTAAGTAATGCTTAGGCTTTAACGGTAACAAAAGTAATACTGAAGCAATAATTGTAAATATTAAGGGTTTCCAATTTTCTACTTCATTTAAATGAACAAAATTATGTTCAAAGACCTGATAGATACTTGTTAAAATCACTAATGGAATTAAAAAAATGAGTAGTAAATATTTTTTCCTAAAATCGATTATTTCATCAATAGCCAGTACACCAAGTATTGACACAAAAGGAGATGCTGTTATTAAATACCTTAAGTTCCCTCCTCCTACACTATGGGCAAACCAAACATTAACGAAAAATATGATAATGATTGGAAGCAATAAAATCCATTTAGGTTGTTTCCTTTTTATAATAATTATGGCAATGTATCCAACAATTAATGTAAGGGAAATGGACCCAAAAACAACATTTGACATTAAAAAATAATGGCTAATTTCTTGTTTGGGAAAAGCACCTTTTATCTTTTCTGAATATTCCATTATGGTATGTGGCAAGTAAAGAAAATCGCCCGTTACAATAAAACCAATTAAATTTTGAAGAAACGTAAACGTCCCTGTTAGTAGGGCTGCCAACCATTTTTTTTTAATGATTAGTATAATAAATAAAATCCCTAATAATAAGTGATATTCTTGTCTTGTAAAAGCTACATAAGACATTAATAATGCAGTAATTATAAACTTTTTATTAATAAAACTTAAAGCACTAAGAGTCAAAAATAAAGCAATTAATAATTCGGAATAATTCCTAAAGGTTAACATAAACCATAAAGGTTGTAGTCCTAAAATAAAAAAGATTAATAAACTATTCTTACTCCTAAATTTAATTAAAATTTTATGAGAAAAATAAACGGTAAAGGCTGCTAAAACACTATTAAATAATTTAAGAAATGTAAAACCACCAAGTGCAGGTATTGCATATAGAATTTTATATCCAGCTTTTGAATTAGCTCCAAAAATTCGCAATAAATTATCATGCCAAATCTGTTGTGCTGCTATAAAATTGCCGACTTCATCATGCATATAAAATCCGTCAGAAAAAGTAGAGAAAATAAAATAAACTATTGTCAATAAGAACGTAAAAATAAGTAAGGTTACATTACTAATTTCTTTCGTATTCTCAACGTTTTTAACTTCTTCTTTTTGAACTTTTTTTTGTGGTTTTTTACTCATCTAGTAAATTTCAGAAATCCATTTTTTCAATGAATGTTTGTATTTGTAATTTGTTTTTTTTCGGAGTTTCTCGTCATCAAAGATAGTATCTCCCGATTCAATTTTTAACGCTTCTTCCGGCCAGTCAATAAATTCTACATCAACAGTATACTTTAATGCCACTAAATTAGCAACTTCTAATAAACTTAAGGCATCATTACTTCCAATATTATAAACATCATTAATGGTGGCGTCCAATTTAATGCTTTCTATTATCGATTGAGCAATATCACTAACATGGGTAAACGTTCTTTTTTGCTTACCATTTCCAAAAAGGGTAATGTTTTCATTATTTTTTGCTTTGTTTATAAAAAAGCCTATCGTTCCATAGGAATAGGCTTCATCAATTAAATTGCCATAAGGGACACATATTCTAAAAATAGTGTAATCAATGTTTGATGTTATTAATAATTGCTCACAGGCCAGTTTATTTTGTGCGTAAATGGTTTTTGACTCCTTTTCTGAATCCTCTTTTAATAGCGTATTTTCAACTCCTTTATAAACCAACCGTGTAGAAGGAAACACAATTCTAATGTTTTTAACATTTTTACAACTTTCAATAACATTAGTCAACCCTTGCTCATTTACTTGAGTAAATTTTTCTATTATTTCTGGAGATGATTTTGTTCCTGTAAGTCCAGCAAAAGCAAATACATAATCTACATTAAAATTTAATTGTTGTAAATCATTTTTTTTGGTTACGTCTATTCGTTGATAATTGGAATAATTATCAATTGAAGTTTCTGCTATGTCTGTAGGAATAAATTCAATGCAATTCTTTTTTAAGAAGTATGCAATATGCCTTCCTAAGTAACCATTAGCACCAAATAGAATAGCTTTTTTCATATTTTAATCCCTATTATGCAAATGTCATCTACTTGCTCTAAATCACCTCTCCAGTTATCAAACTTATCAAATAGAATACTTTTTTGAGCTTCTATTTCTTTTTCGCTTATGGTAACTAATAATTCTTTAAATTGTTTATACATAAACTTTTTACCTTTGACTCCCCCAAACTGATCGGCATAACCATCACTAAATATATGGATACAGTCATTCTTTTCTAACTCAATTAAATGGTTGGTAAAAGGAACGTGTTTATGGTGTTTTCCAATTGGTTGTTTATCAGGTTTAGTTTCTAACAGCTCTCCATTACGAATAATATAAAGTGAATTATTTGCTCCTGAGTACTGTAATATATTGGTTTTATAGTTAATTGAACAAAGTGCTATATCCATTCCATCTTTGAT
>JAJCYN010000486.1 GCA_029262915.1 Flavobacteriales bacterium | reverse complement strand
CTTTCAAAATGGTTAAGGCTTTACCAGTGTATGCCATTTCAATTGCTGGGTCAACCACTTTCAGTTTTTCTACATCAGCAACAGTTCTAACTGGGTTATGAATTAATGGTCCGTAACCTTTTTTGTATTCAAAACTAATTCCCATTGGTCCTAATGGAATCAAAATATCTGAAAAGATAATGGCAGAATCCAATTCAAATTGGTTGATAGGTAACAAAGTTACTTCTGCACTCACTTCAGGAATGGTACTAATATCTATAATGCTGTACTTTTCCTTAATTTTCATATACTCTTTTTGGTATCTACCTGCTTGTCGGGCTAACCAAAGCGGAGTGTAAGGTGTTTCTTCTCTTCTACAAGCTTTTAAAAAATTATCGTTGAATTGTGTCATATTTTATTGTTTCTGTCATACCGAGCGTAGCCGAGGTATCTTTTGATTTAGTAGTGCAGATTCCAAAAGATTCCTCTATTCCGTTCCTTTGTCACTCCAATTGGAATGACATTATGCTGTTACGGTTTCATTTACCTTTTTCATGGCATTGTTAATTGCATTAATAATCTTACTCATATCTTCTTCAGAAAGTACTGAACATAAAAACCAAGCTTCAAATTGAGATGGTGGAATGTAAATTCCGTTTTCAATTAATCCCCAAAAGAATTTAGTGAATTGTTCTGTGTTACATTCTTGAGCTTCTTCAAAATTAGTAACTGTTTTTGAAGTAAAGAAAGGATTAATCATAGAACCAAAACGGTTAACTGTTAATTCAATTCCATTTGCTGATGCAGCAGCTAATAAAGCTTTTTCAATGGTGGCTGCTTGCGCATTAAATTTATCGTAAGGGTTTTGTGTTTTTAATTCTGATAAAGTAGAAATACCAGCTGCCATTGCAACAGGATTTCCAGAAAGTGTTCCTGCTTGGTACATTGCACCTAAAGGAGAAACCATTTCCATAATTTCGTTTCTTGCTCCGTAAGCTCCAACAGGAAAACCACCACCAACTACTTTTCCTAAACAAGTAATGTCAGCTTCAATTCCTAATAACTCTTGAGCACCACCAAATTTGGATCGGAAACCAGTCATTACTTCATCAATAACTAATAAGATTCCTGCAGCTTTTGTAATTGTTCTAAGCTCTTTAATAAACTCATCAGTTGGTTTTACAACTCCCATATTACCTGCAATAGGTTCGATGAAAACTGCTGCAATATCATCACATTCTTCAATGTGTTTTTTTACAGAATCAATATCGTTGTATTCAGCAATTAATGTGTTTTGTACTGCTTCTTTTGGTACCCCAGCACTTCCGGGAATACTTAAAGTTGCCAAACCAGAACCAGCAGCTACTAATAAAGCATCTGAATGTCCGTGGTAACAACCAGCAAATTTTAGAATGTGGTTTTTACCCGTATAAGCCCTTGCTAAACGAATAGCACTTAAAACCGCTTCGGTACCAGAGTTCACAAAACGAACTTTGTCCATCCCTGGAAAAGTATCGCAAACCATTCCTGCTAATGTAATTTCATCTTCAGTACTTGCTCCAAAAGTAAAACCAGTACAAACTTGTTTTTGAACTGCTTCAATTACTTTTTCGTTTCCGTGTCCTAAAATCATTGGACCATAAGAAAGTACCATATCAATGTATTCGTTTCCGTCAACATCATATATTTTAGAACCTTCGGCTCTTTGCATAAACAAAGGTTTTCCTCCAACTGAGTTAAAAGCACGAACTGGGGAGTTTACTGCTCCCACTAAATGCTTTTGTCCTTCGTTAAATAATTCTTTCGATTTTGTGTTGTTCATTTTTATTTTTTTGTCATACCGAGTGTAGCCGAGGTATCTTTTGATTTATAAGCTAAAAATTTCATCATTAAGAAATTTCCATTTAGGATTCTTAAGGTTGATGATGTTCTCTTTCTTTTTTCTAGTCCAATTTTTAATTTGCTTTTCTCTATCTATTGCTTGTTCGATGTTTGAGAAATGTTCAAAGTAAATTAATTTATAACAATAAAATTTACCTACAAATGTATTACTCTTTCCTTTATTATCTTGGTGTTCAAATAATCGTCTTTTTAAATCATTTGTAACTCCTGTATATAAAACTGTCTTGTCTGGATTTGTAGTTATATAGACAAAATAGTTGTGTTGCATTTATAATGTTCATCCAATTTCAAAAGATTCTTCTGTTTCGTTCCTAAGTCACTTCAATCGGAATGACAATCTCTAATTGTTCAATATTTTAGCTGCCTCTTTAGCAAAATAAGTAATAATAATATCAGCTCCTGCTCTTTTAATAGAGAGCAAGGTTTCCATCATTACTTTTTGTTCGTCAATCCAACCGTTTGAGCCTGCTGCTTTTATCATAGCATATTCTCCACTTACATTGTAAGCTGCAATAGGGGCATTAAAATTGTTTTTTAAATCTCTTATCACATCCAAATAAGATAAAGCTGGTTTAACCATAAGTATTTCAGCTCCTTCATCTAAATCGGCTTGTGCTTCTTTAATTGCTTCTTTTCTGTTAGATGGATCCATTTGGTAGGTTCTTCTATCTCCAAAACTTGGAGCAGAATCTGCTGCATCCCTAAAAGGGCCATAATAAGCTGAGGAATATTTTACTGAATATCCCATAATCGGAATATGTTCAAATCCATTTTTATCTAACTCATCTCTAATTTCTCTAACGGCAAAATCCATCATTCCTGATGGAGCAACCATATCCACTCCAGCTA
>JAJCYN010000485.1 GCA_029262915.1 Flavobacteriales bacterium | reverse complement strand
CTTTTAAAACAACTTGATTCTTTTCCACATGAAAAAAAAAACAATGATATCAATAGATAAAATAAGCTTATTGTTAAATATTTTGTATTAAAAATCATAAATTATAACCTATTCCAAATTCTATAAAATCTGCTACTGCATAATGTGTTTTTAACCCTAAATTTAAGAATAACTTATCGGTAACATTAAACCTAGTTGCTAAACGATGATAGACATATCCTTGTTTTGTAAATTTAGTAAATATATACCCTCCCATTTCAAGCATAAATGAAATTTTCCCAAAATCAAAAGAATAAATAGCTACTATCCCCAACCTAAAATTATCTAAAGAACTCTCCGAATTAGAGGTGTCAGCAGCAATTAAGTCCGACAACGAAGTATTATAAAATAAATCTGCACCAAAACCATAAGAACTCTTATCTGCCCTAGCTTTAATAAGATTAAACGAGTAAGATGAAACAAAATACTTTGGTCCATCAACAGGGGGGATTTCTTTTAAACTAAAAGCTACCATAATTTTTTTATTCCACATATGCGGCCTTTCTTCAAGCTTCTTTACAATAACATTATTTCCTTCTCCAAAATGATAAGAAAAACCTGTATTTAATGAAAATACATTAATTCCTAAGTTGGGTCTTGAAAAAGATCCATTTGAATAATGTATTAAAGATAGCCCTGTGGTCATACTAATTGCATTTCCCAATTTAACAGCCCAAAACGTATTAGCATAAATCAAGGCATTAAAATGTGACCCTATAGCAATATTCTTAAAATTTGTTTCTCTATCAAATGGTTTTTCAATATAACCTAAACCGTAGCCTAGCTTTAATCTCCAATTAATTTTCCGCTTATTTAATGGAATTTCTATAAATGGAAAAATTCCATACCCCATTCCTAACTCTCTTTGATTACCTAAATTTATTGCCAAAGCAGATACACCAATTTTAGGATAATTATACAACTGTTGCCACTCTTTTTTTCCGAAAGTAGACTTATAAAATGAAAGTTCATAAGCTAAAGAATGCCCCTCTACAAGCTCATTTACTATTGGTCTATGAGGAATAATGGATCCGACATGAATTGTTTCTTTTATGCTAAAAGATGGCACTTCGTTTTGTGAAAATCCATTTAGAAAAAGAAAAAAAAAGAAAATTAATAACCGATATTTATGGTGTACTTTTATCACAAAACAAATTTAGAATAAAAATTCTTTTATCAATGAATGAAAAATTAGTTGCTTTCGAAAGATTATTAAATATAATGGATGATTTAAGGGAGAAATGTCCTTGGGATAAAAAGCAAACAATGCAAAGTTTAAGACATTTAACCATAGAAGAAACTTATGAATTAACCGATGCTATTATTGAAAATGACTTAGATGAAATAAAAAAAGAGTTAGGTGATTTAATGCTACACCTTGTTTTTTATGCTAAAATAGCATCCGAAACCAATACTTTTGATATTACTGACGTGCTCAATTCGATTTGTGATAAATTAGTTCATCGTCATCCACATGTTTATGGAGACACTAAAGTAGCTAATGAAGAAGAAGTTAAATCCAATTGGGAAAAATTAAAATTAAAAGAAGGCAAAAAATCTGTTTTAGAAGGAGTTCCTAAGTCATTACCAGCATTAGTAAAAGCAATAAGAATTCAAGATAAAGCAAAAGGAATAGGTTTTGATTGGGATAATAAAGATCAAGTTTGGGAAAAAGTAAAAGAAGAAATTGAAGAATTCAAAGTAGAGGTAGAAAACAAAAGCGAACAAATAGAAGATGAATTTGGGGATGTTTTATTCTCATTAATAAATTACGGAAGATTTTTAGACCTAAATCCTGAAGATGCTTTAGAAAAAACAAACAAAAAATTCATTAAACGATTCCAATATATGGAAGCCGAGACAAAAAAAGAAGGTAAAGAACTAAGCGATATGTCGCTTACTGAAATGGATATTTACTGGAATAAAGCAAAGAAATTACAATAATTAGACAAATTTAATTTTATCTCATTATTTTTATCAGCGCAATTTATATTTATAGACTATGAATAACTTACTTGTAAAAAAAACTCTCTTAAACACATTAGTGCAATCTTAGTACTATATGTATTGTCTGTTGTCTATTTTTATCCTGAAACTCAAGGCAAAAAATGCAGATGAAGAAATGGCTTCATTAACCGATTTTAACCCTTCTACTACAGTTGTTATTGATGAACGATTTAAAGACCAAGTCGGTGATCTTAAACTATCTTCAAATCCAGAAAATAAAATAGAGTTAACTTCTTTTCATCCTGACAAAATGGTTTATTCAAGTAGTTCATCAGGAGAACAATTTGTTGTTTTTTCTGAAATATGGTACAAAGGAAACGTAGATTGGAAAGTTACTATCGATGGAAAAAATGCAGAAATGGTTCGTGTGAATTATTTGTTGAGAGGATTAAAAATTCCATCGGGGAATCATAAAATAGAGTTCACTTTTCATCCAACGGCACATTATACAGGAAATATGATTACAACAGCTTCATCTATATTACTGATATTGCTATTAATAGGTTTGTTTGGGTGGCACATAAAAAATAAAAACTACCAAGAACAATTTGAAGATAAAGCCTAAAAAGCAGTTTTAAATCGATATAGGATTCTCATAATCCATCCTTTTAAGATTCTTGAATAGGGATAAAATTCGTACCTTACGAGCACTAAAAATTACTCTCTTATGAAATTACCTAATCTTATTGCTAGCAATGGCAGAAGTAAGCTTATTTTTTGTTTAGCTCTATTTATTATTTCTTTAATTCCAGCACAAGTTTTAGCCCAACTTGACGTAGAACATTATGTTCCACCACTATTTGGTAGAGAAGATAAAGGAAACCATTACATCGTTTTAAGTACTCCTACGGCAACGCCATTTGTGGTTACTATTACAGATGGGTCTGGTAACGTTATTGCTACGCCCACTATTTCGAGCGCTGCATCAACATCATTTTTTTTAGGTACTGGAGATGCTACTGAATTTTTAGTTACTGAAGCAGAATTAAATACCGTAATGATTAATCATGGTTTAATCCTTACTGCGGCTGAACCTTTCTATGTGAACATTAGAGTATTCGCTAACCCTCAAGGTGGTTCCCTTACCTCAAAAGGATCTCAAGCCGCTTTTGGTCAAGATTTTTGGACGGGTAATATGTTCAACAACAATGGACAAAGCTTTAGAAAGAGTAATGGTTTTGGGATAATGGCTACGGAAAATAACACTACTGTGAACATCAGTAACATTAGTCCGGGAGTAATTTTTAGAGGAACCACTCCTACCGGAGCCCCTTTAACATCTCCAAATGTAACCATCGTCCTTAATTCTGGTGAAAGTTATGTAATGTCTGCTTTTATGGATGAAGC
>JAJCYN010000484.1 GCA_029262915.1 Flavobacteriales bacterium | reverse complement strand
AATTATGAAGAAATTAAAAAAAACTTGAGCATTATCGATTTTATTAATGTCTCTATTATCGTAATTATCATCGGATTAATTGCGTCTTGATATCCTGTAAGGAGTTTGACAAGAAGCATTTAAATCATATTCATTAAATGGTTAAGCCATATATCAAAATTAATAAAATCAGTTGCTCTTTTCTCATGAGTGTCTTTTAGTAAAGTAGCTATTTTTTTGCTTAATTTATCCATGTCATTTTGTGTTAACTGTCTTTTAATACTTGTCTTTAAGAAGATAATTATTTCTGTTTCAATTTTGAAATTTCGTTGTTGTTTGTTTAAAAAATAGGAAGTATTTTTTATAAAATATTCAAGTTGGTCAGTTTCATTAAGTTCAAATAAGATTATAGCTTTTAAAAGTGTAGCAAAACATTGAATATGTAGTGCAACTTCTTTCGCATTAATTTGTAATAATACATTTATCCATTTTAATGCTATTGGCAAACGAGAAGCCTCGTAATTAAATCTTGCCAAATAATATAAAAAGTAAAAATGATACCAATCATTATTCGGCAGTAGCTTAAGGTAATTTTCTATCTTAGGCAATAAAGTTGTTATTATTTCCTCATTTTTATTTTCTTTATAATATAGAAATAGTTTAAAGGAAAGAAATTGATTATTGATGGTATAATAAAGAGCACTTTTAATAGGGATTTTATATTCAGTTATCGCTACTTCTAATCGATTGATAACTTCATCAGCTTTACTAAATTTATTTTGATAAGCTAAAAAGAAACTTAAATTGTTAACTACAGCGATATAAATATCAAGATTATTTGAAGTAAAAAATTTGTTAGTGTTAAATAGCTCAAGAGCATTTTTTAATGCATTTTCACTAGCTTTATAATTCTCATCTAATCCATAAATAAAAGAGTTAATGTTAAAATAGACATATTTACCTCTTAATGTGAGATGGGGAATTTGATTCAGCTCATCGCATATTTTATGATAAAATGCAAACTCTTTTTTATTTCTTGGTTCGCCAAATTTACAATGATTATAAAACAATTTTAGACTTAGATACCTATGTGTAAATTCATTAGATGTTTTATTTTGAATGTTCTTTAATTGGTTATAATATTCCTCTAAATCACCTTTTTTGCAGTATAAAAAATTATGTGTAGAAGCTATTTTAAATAATGAGAGATATGCTTTTTGTAATACTAAAAAATTTTCTTGCTCATTCGCTATGATTATAGTCTTATTTACTATTTTTTTTGCCTCTTTAATTAGGTTTTTTTTTATTAATATATCGGCTTCTTGTAATTGGTTCTGTAATGTAAAATCGGAGTTAGATTTAGCATGAAATTGCCTTAAATGTTTTAGAATAAGCTTGAAAAGCTGCGATTTTATAACTGAAATATCTTTTTGAAAACTTAATTTTTTGGTTGTTGGTTTTAAATAATAATTAAATACTTGAACATACTTGTTTTCTTTTTTAAAAGCTTCTAATTCCCTTTTTACATATATCTTTTCATTCCTTGATAGAGATTGAATTAATTCTTGTAATTTATTTATTTTCATGCTAAAAATCTAAGTTTTAAAACTTAAAATAACGCATTTTTTCATTTGTTTTTTATTCTTGCTTTAGAATAATTTTACACTATGCTTTTAACTTTCAAATAAAAATTATGAAAAAATTAATTAAAACACTGACAATTTTTTTCTTTACATTATTTTATGGGCAAATTCTTGCTCAAGTTCCAAACCTTACTTGGGCAAAGAGTATGGAAGGAACAAGTGAAGATCATGGTAAAGCTATCATTGTAGATAATAATGGGAATGTATACACTACAGGATATTTTAGCGGAACAGTTGATTTCGATCCTGGAGTAGGAATAGCTAATTTGAGCACTATTGGAAGTCATGATATTTTTATTAGTAAACTAGATGCTTTTGGAAATTTTCTTTGGGCAAAATCTTTAGGTGGAGGAGGTCAAGATTGGGGGAGGTCTATTGCTGTAGATGGAAATGGAAATGTATATACAAGTGGTTTTTTTAACGCTACAGTAGATTTTGATCCAGGAATATCTATTTTCAATTTAACCTCAGCGGGAGGGAAAGATATTTTTTTATGTAAATTAGACGCTATGGGAAATTTTATCTGGGCAGGACAAATGGGAGGTTCAACGAATGATGAAGCAAATGCTATAACTCTTGATGCTTTTGGAAATATACATGTAACGGGATATTTTACAGGAGTTGCTGATTTTGATCCTGGGACAGGAACTAACAATTTGACTTCCGCAGGAAATCACGATATATTTGTCAATAAAATAGATTCTTCAGGGAATTTGCTTTGGGTAAAACAAATGGGAGGAATAGGCGGTGGTGACTGGGGTAACTCTATTGTAGTAGATAGTAGTGGTAATATATATACCACAGGTGAATTTACTAATATAGCTGATTTTGACCCTGGGGTAGGAACTTCTAATTTAACAACACTGGGTGCTAATGATATTTTTGTGAACAAATTGGATTCTTCAGGAAGTTTTTTATGGGTAAAACAAATGGGAGGGAATGGATTTGATGCTGGTAACTCTATTGTAATAGATGATAACGGAAACATCTATACGACAGGACATTTTAGCACTACATCTGACTTCAATCCTGGAGTAGGAATATTTAATCTTACTGCTACAGGTGTAGGAACATCTGATATTTTTGTTAGTAAATTAGATGCTTTAGGAAAATTTTTGTGGGCAGGAAAAATGGGTGGTACAGGTGATGAAAGTGGTCGTTCCATTGCTATAGATGGTAGTAAAAATGTATATACAACAGGTGTTTTTGGTATTACAACAGATTTTGACCCTGGAGCAGGAACCTTTAATCTTTCTCCTGCAGGTGGATTTAATAATGAAATTTTCATTAGTAAATTGGATTCTACTGGAGCTTTTCTATGGGCAGGACAAATGGGAGGAACATTTCATGATGAAGGTAATTCTATTGATATAGATGGAAGTGACAATATATATCTTACAGGATATTTTAGCATTGTGGCTAATCTTGATCCAGGAATAAACACATTTAATCTTACTTCAGCTGGAGGTGCTGAAATTTTTGTAGCTAAGCTTAAATTTTGTTTCAACACAACAGCCACTATTTCACCTTCTGCTTGTGATAGTTATACTTCTCCTAGTGGTAATTATGTTTGGACAAACTCTAACACTTATATGGATACCATATCTAATATTGCTGGGTGTGATAGTATTATTACTATAAACTTGACGATTAATGTTGTTGATACTTCTATTTCATTTGTGTCTCCAACTATAACTGCTAATGCTGTTGGAGCTACATATCAATGGTTAGATTGTAATAATGGAAATTCATTTATTGTTGGTGAAACGAGCCAAAATTACATAGCTACTGCTAATGGTAATTATGCAGTAATTATTACTGAAAATAGTTGTACAGATACTTCAGCTTGTATAAATATGACAGTCACGGGCATAAGTAATTTCAGTAATGATTTTAACATTAATGTTTATCCAAACCCTAGTAATGATCTAGTTAATATAATAATTGGTAATCCTATTCCCCTAGTTGAAGTTGAGGTTTTAGATGTTTCAGGAAAATTAATAAATAAAACTTTACTAAAAAATGGAAACGGAGTAGTTGATTTGTCTAAAGAACCTTACGGATTGTATTTGATTAAAATAATTATAGGAAATCAGATTATTACTAAAAAAATTATCAGAGAATAGTTGATAACAATTTCATTATCTAACTTATTACGTTTTATCCATAGGCTTTACTGGGAAATTCTGAAAAATAAAAAATGGCTACTCATAAATAAGTAGCCATTCTTGTTTTTTAAGTCCGGTCATTTAAAACTTAAAAAAATATTTTATTCACTAATAAACCATAATACAACCACAAGAAATGGAGATATACCTATTAAAATAGCAAATGCTTTCTCTCTGATAGAAATTCTTGTGTTTTCTACATAAATTGAATTAAATATTTTATCAACTATTAGCTCCATTCTTAACTTTAATATTTTACAAACCTCCCTGATCTCACAACAATCAGGGAGATAAAAAATAATACCTATCTAAATATTATTCTCTGTAACTAAACTAACTTATCATTTTTGTGAATTAACCTAACTATAACTATTTTCATTTTTTATTCATCAATTTGGTTGCATATACATTATTATCTCCTATTATTGATAACATATATACTCCTGTACTAATTCCTAATCTATCTAACTTAACTGTATTATTTCCTCTTTCAATGTGTTGTGTCTTGTTGGTTATAATTCTTCCTCTATAATCATAGAAATATATCGTGATTGCTTCTTCTTCTTCTGCTGTAATATTAAAGTTTAATTCATCACTGTTTAATGCTATTTGATCTACTGTAAAATCGTTTGTGCTGCAATTTGATGCTGTTATTTCGTGATAGGTCGTTGTTCCATCAAAGTCCACTTGCTTTAGTCTATAATAACTTATTCCTGTTAATGGGTTAGGATCTGTTGTTGTATAATGATTGATTACATTGCTATTCCCTGCTCCTTGTACTGTTGTTAATTCAAAGAAGGTCGTTGCATCATAACTTTTTTCTACTACGAAGTAGTCATTGTTTATTTCTGTTTGGGTAATCCATTCTATTATCTGTTCTCCTGTTTCACAGTTTGCTTCAAAACTCATTAGTTCTACTGGCAAGGGTGCTGCATTATCGGTTAGGATCCAATCTTTGAA
>JAJCYN010000483.1 GCA_029262915.1 Flavobacteriales bacterium | reverse complement strand
TTACCTTCTATGACTAAAGCATTCATAACAGAACAAAGATAATTTTAATCCCTTATTTAAAAAAGAATAGCAAACTTATTTTAAAATCTCAGAGAAAGTTTTCTTGAATTTTTCAACTTTGGGGCGTATTACAGCCGTACAATATGGTTGTTCCCCATTTATATCAAAATAATCCTGATGGTAATCTTCTGCAGGATAAAAATCAGTATACTCGGTAATCTCAGTTACAATAGGATTAACAAATGCTCCAGCATCATCTAATTTATTAAATATATCCGTTGCAATTTCTTTTTGTGTTGCTGTATGATAAAAAATTGCTGAACGATACTGAGTTCCAACATCCGCACCCTGTCGATTTAATGTAGTTGGATCATGCGTTTGCCAAAACACTTCTAATATTTTTGCTAATGAAACAATTGCAGCATCATAAACCAATTGGCAAACTTCAGCATGACCTGTTGTTCCAGCACACACTTCTTTATAAGACGGATTTTTAATGCTTCCCCCAGAATACCCAGAAACTACACTTTCAACTCCTTTAATGTCTTGAAAAATTGCTTCTACACACCAAAAACAACCTGCACCTAATGTAATTGTATCCATATTTGTATAATTAATATCCGTATCTATCGTTACTTTTTCTGCTTTATAGTCATTACAAGAAATTAAGACAAAGCCGGCAATAATTGTTGTAATAAATTGCTTCATAAACTTAATGTTATTACTTATAAACTAAAATTTCCACAATATTATTACTCAGTACGTTGCTATTATCTCTTTTATCTTCTTAAAAGTTTTTTCACTAACATTAACTAAAGGCAAACGAACAGCATCACCAGTAATTCCAAGCACTTTTAAAGCTGCCTTCACCCCAGCAGGATTTCCTTCTACAAATAAATAATGAATCATTTCAAAATATTTATAGTGCAGTTCTTTTGCCCTAACCATATTGGAACTTAAAGCAGCTAAAACCATATCAGAAAATCCTCTTGGAAAAGCATTTGCAAGAACAGATATTACTCCATCTCCCCCACTTGCAATCATAGGCAATGTTAACGCATCATCACCAGAAATTACCAAAAAACCTTCAGGCTTATTATTAATGATTTCCATGCACTGTTCCAAACTACCCGATGCCTCTTTGATAGCAACAATGTTATCAAAATCTCTTGCTAAACGCAAGGTTGTTTTTGGCAAAATATTAGAAGCCGTTCTACCTGGTACATTGTATAAGATTATTGGCAAAGTTGAAACTTCTGAAACTGCTTTATAATGCTGATAAATACCTTCTTGCGTTGGTTTATTGTAATAAGGGCTTACAGATAAGATTGCTTGAACACCAGCTAAATCAGTTGATCTAAAAGCATCAATAACTGCAGCCGTACTATTTCCTCCAATTCCTAAAACAATTGGCAATCTTCCATTGTTTACTTTAATAATAAAAGCCAATGTTTCCTCTTTCTCCTCTTTTGTTAACGTAACAGATTCTCCAGTTGTTCCTTGTACCACTAAATAATCAATTCCATTAGTGATTAAATGTTCTACTAATTTTTCGAGCGAACTGTAATCAACACTTTTATCTTCGTTAAAGGGAGTAATAATTGCTACACCCGTTCCTATAAATTTATTCATCCTCTATTTTTTTTACAAAGATTTATTTATTTAATCAAATATGGAATAATTTTAAAAAATTTAATTTACTTCATTTTCTTTTTAAAATAAAACAATAAACTTGGCTAATTTAGTCCTCAATTAAAAATACTTATGATATCAAAAAAAGAAATAGTAAACAACTGGTTACCTCGCTATACTGGTAACAAATTAAAAGATTTTGGAAAATATATTCTATTGACCAATTTTAACAATTATGTGGATTTTTTCGCTAATCAACATAATGTTGAGATAAAAGGGAAAGACAAAGCAATGCCAAATGCTACTCATGATGGAATTACTATCATCAATTTTGGAATGGGAAGTGCTAATGCCGCAACCATTATGGATTTACTCAGTGCCATTAAACCAAAAGCATGTTTGTTTTTAGGAAAATGTGGAGGATTAAAAAAGAAAAATAAATTGGGTGATTTCATTTTACCTCTTGCAGCCATTCGTGGAGAAGGTACTTCTGATGATTATTTTCCGCCTGAAGTTCCTGCTTTACCTGCTTTCACTTTACAAAGAGCTGTTTCTACAACTATTAGAGAAATGAATAAAGACTATTGGAGTGGAACTGTTTATACTACCAATAGAAGAGTTTGGGAACATGATGAAGGTTTTAAAGATTACCTAAGAAGTATTCGAGCAATGGCAATTGATATGGAAACTGCCACTCTTTTTATTACTGGTTTTGCCAATGCCATTCCTATGGGTTCTTTATTATTAGTTTCTGACCAACCAATGATTGCTGAAGGAGTTAAAACCGATAAAAGTGATGAATCTATTACCAAAAATTATGTTAAAAATCACATCGAAATTGGCATCAAATCTTTGCAAGAAATTAAAAATAATGGAGCTAGTGTTAAGCACCTAAAGTATTCTTATTCTGAAGATTAATGCCTCACAATCAAATATTAAAAGATCTTAAAAACAAAGTTTATCATCCCGTTTATTTTTTAACTGGAGAAGAAACATATTACATCGATTTAATTTCTGACTACATTGAAAATAATGTATTAGATGGTGCTGAAAAAGATTTTAATCAGACTATTTTATACGGCAAAGAAAGTGATATAGTAACCATTATTAGTGAAGCAAAACGTTATCCTATGATGGCAAATCACAATGTTGTTATCATTAAAGAAGCACAACATTTAAGTAGAGAAATTGACAAGCTAGAAACTTACTTGGATCAACCAACTCCAACTACCATTTTAGTATTCTGCTACAAGTATAAGAAGATTGATGGTAGAAAAGCTTTTGGAAAGACATTAAAGAAAAAATCAGTTTACTTTGAAGCAAAAAAACTTTACGACAATCAAGTTCCTGAATGGATCACGTCTTATTTGAAAAATAAAAATTATATTATTACGCCTCAAGCAGCATTGCTTATTGCCGATTTTTTAGGTACTGATTTAGGTAAAATTGTAAATGAATTAGAAAAACTTACCATTAACGTTCCTGAAGGAAATGAAATTACTCCTGACACTGTAGAAACGAATATTGGCATTAGCAAAGACTTTAATAATTTTGAGCTCAACAAAGCACTGGGAAGTAAAGATATCTTAAAAGCAAACAAAATTATTTGTTACTTTGCGAAGAATGAAAAAGACCACCCTTTAGTAGTAACAATTGGACTAATGTATTCCTTTTTTACCAATATTTTAAAATTCCACTACACCAAAGATAAATCGAGAAACAATGTTGCTGCTGTTTTGCGTGTCAGTCCTTTTTTTGTCAGTGAATATGAAACTGCTGCACAGAATTATCCGATAAGAAAATCAGTTAAAATAATTGAATACTTACGAGATTATGATCTTAAATCTAAAGGAGTAAACAATGCCTCTACATCTAATAGTGAACTGTTAAAAGAGTTGGTTTTTAAGATTTTGCATTGAATGAGACTAAGCTTAGACAGAATTTAATCCCTCAATATGAACAATAACCATGATGTAATTATTATTGGTGGCGGAGCAGCAGGAATATTTGCCGCGATAAATATTGGAAACAACAATCCGAATCTAAAAATTTTGGTACTCGAAAAGTCTGCTCAGCTACTTGCTAAAGTAAAAGTATCTGGTGGTGGAAGATGTAATGTTACGCACGCCTGTTTCGACCCTAAAGAACTGGTTAAGTTTTACCCTAGAGGAGAAAAAGAATTGCTAGGCCCCTTTCATCAATTTCAACCAGGAGATACCATAGCTTGGTTTGCCAATAGAGGAGTCGAATTAAAAATAGAGGCTGATGGGAGAATGTTCCCTACCACAGATGATTCTCAAACCATTATCAATTGTTTTCTCAATGAAATAAAAAAGTATAACATCGAAATCAGATATCAATCCTCAGTTAAGAATATTGAAAAAATCCAACAAAAATTTAAAATTAATTTGCTGAATGATTCATTAAGCTGTGATCATTTAATTATTGCAACTGGTGGGTTTAATAAAATTGAACGTTACCATTTTATTACTGAGTTGGGGCATAGTATCATTCCTCCCAACCCTTCGTTATTTACATTCAACCTACCTAAGAATGAGCTTTTAAGCTTGCAAGGTGTTGTTTGCGATGTAGAAATAAAAATTTTAGACAGTAAATTCATCGAGCAAGGTCCTCTATTAATAACCCACTGGGGTGTTAGCGGACCTTCAGTATTAAAACTATCTTCATGGGCTGCACGCTTTTTAAGCGATAAAAATTATGAATTTGATTTTATGGTAAACTGGATCTCAAATAATGATGGCCTAAAGGATTTATTTGATAACTATAAACAGAATTTTGGAAATAAGAAACTAATCAACCAATTTGATTTAGCACTCCCAAAAAAGTTAAAACATTTTTTACTTCAAAAAGCAGGGATCCCTTCTGAACTAAAATGGGCAGACATCAATAAAAATCAACTCAATAAATTAATTGAAGTACTAACAAGAGATATTTATCATTCCAAAGGAAAAACAACCTTTAAACAGGAGTTTGTTAGTTGTGGAGGAGTAAAGTTAAATGAAATCAATTTTAAAACCATGGAAAGCAAACTCATTCCTAATCTCCATTTTGCTGGAGAAGTACTTGATATAGATGCTTTAACTGGAGGATTTAACTTTCAAAATGCGTGGACAACAGCGTGGATTGCAGCACAAAATATTGCAAAGCTATAATTTTATTATGTTTGCATAGGAAAATAAGTACAATGCTAACTGATCTACTATGCATACATAGCTTAATATTAGTTCAAACTCTATAAATATCAGGTTTCCAGCTTTTAATGGCTTTTTTAATATCCCCCTCTGAAAGATTTTCTTTTTCTGCTCTTTCACAAAGTGCCACAAATTCTTCATCTGAAGCAAAACGTAAACCAATAATTTGTCTAACGGTTAATCCTTTACTTATTTGTTTTCCTGTAAGAATATGATATCTAAAATTTTCTTCAGCTCTAATTACTCTATCTTGTGCTTTTAATGCAAATCCTCTTAAAAAAAACCACATAAACAGCATTGTGCAAGATCCCAACACCAATAATGAGGCAGAATATAGATTTCCTTCGGCAGAATGCATTAAATTTATAATTGAACCGATGATAAGAGCCAATATTGCAAAAGCAGAAATACCATGGTGTCCTAGTACTAATCTTCGGTGAGTTTTAAATGTTTGTTGTGCCATAATTTAATTTTTAGTTGATTAAGTAAATGTACATGTATTAGTTATTACAATCAATTCTTGTACAACTATTTTATTCATTATTGCTGGAATTTAATTACCATTAAACCCTTTGGCAATAATATTTAATGCCGGCTTATTCTCTAAATTGAACGCATTATTATTTCCATCACTCTCTCCATAAGCTTGCCATTTCCATAAATGGACGCCTGCAAACCAAGGTTGCTGCCAAA
>JAJCYN010000482.1 GCA_029262915.1 Flavobacteriales bacterium | reverse complement strand
CCTTAGGAGCTAATCCAACAATAGCAATAGCTGCACATGTGGATACTTTAGGTGCAATTGTCTCTGGAATTAAACCAGATGGAACCTTGGCTTTTTCATTGTTAGGAGGTCTTTCTTTAACTGGTGCAGAAGGCGAATATGTAAAAATTATTACACATTCAGGAAAAACTTATACAGGAACTATTTTAATTAATAACCCCTCTGTGCATGCCAATAATGAAAAAGAAAAGACACAACGAAGCATAAAAAGCATGCACATCAGAATTGATGAAGAGGTATACAATAAAGAAGATGTTGAAAAAATAGGAATTGAAGTGGGCGACATCATCTGTGTGGATGTTAAATATGAAGAGTTAGAAAGTGGCTATATTAAATCCCGATTTTTAGACAACAAAGCAGGATGTTATGTACTCTTTGAGTTAGCAAGACGATTAAAAGAAGAAGGAAAGGAAGTCCCAGTAGAAATTTTCTTTTCTAATTACGAAGAAGTTGGACATGGGGGAACTGTAGGTTATGCTGATACCATTGAAGAATTATTGGTAATTGATATGGGTGTTTTGGGTGATGATTGCCAAGGAAATGAAGTAAGTTGTTCTATCTGTGCAAAAGATTCTAGTGGACCATACGATTATGAGTTTAGAAAAAAGTTGGTGGACTTGGCTAATAAAAATAACATTCCTTATAAGGTAGATGTATATCCTTTTTATGGTTCTGATGGTTCTGCCGCTTTACGTGCTGGTAATGATTTTAGAGTAGCATTAATTGGTATGGGAGTTGCAGCTTCTCATGGAACAGAACGTACTCATATTAGAGGAATTGAGGCTACTATTGATTTGTGTTTAGCTTATATAAAATAAGCATTATTATCTCATAATATTTCGTAAACTTGTTTTATGAATGTTCCTGTAGTAATAATAATGATTGGGTTGCTCATTTTTGGAGCACATCTTTTTAATGGTCTTTTTAAATTTACTAAAATTCCCAATGTTTTAATTTTATTGGTAATTGGAATTATTGTTGGTCCCATTATGGGATTTGTTAGAGAGGCTCATTTTGGTTCTATTGGACCAATATTTACTTCCATCACATTAGTTTTAATTTTATTTGAAAGTGGCACCAATCTAAAAATTGGAGAACTCTTTAAATCTATCGGTTCAGCATTTTTATTGACTCTTTTTAACTTTTTTGCAAGTGCTATTATTGGAACATTTATCGCTTTTACTTTCTTTTCGGATATTGATTTTTTAAGTGCCATATTTTTTGGCGTAATCATAGCTGGAACTTCTTCTGCAGTAGTAATTCCAATTATTAAACAGCTAAAAATGAACAAAAAAGGATATACGACCTTGATGCTTGAATCTGCATTAAGCGATGTATTATGTTTAGTTATTGGATTGGCTTTACTGCAAGCTATGAGACAAGGTGTTTTTGAAATGGGAGCTATTTTTAATGCCATATGGAAATCCTTTTTATTTGCATTTCTTATTGGCTTGTTTGGTGGGTTTCTTTGGTCCATTATTATTCGTTTTACCCGTATTATAGAAAACTCTAAAGTGATGAATTTAGCCATTGTTTTTATTATATACGGCTTAACAGAATATCTAAAACTAAATGGTGGTATAGCTGTGTTGATTTTTGGGATTACTTTGGGGAATGCTTATTTATTAAAAGACACTTTTTTAGGATACGTTTTCCCTTCAAAAGAATTGCTTGAAAATGAAAAAGACTTTTTTAGTGAATTGGTCTTCATTATGTCTACTTTCTTTTTTGTGTATGTTGGTATTTGTATGAAATTTGGAAGTGCAGTTATTTATTTATGGGCACTATTAATTGTTGCTGCAATTATTATTGTCAGACCTCTGTCTATAAAATTATTGGTAAAAACAAAAATGTCGTTTAAAGATTTAAGTATAATGGCTATAATGGCTCCAAAAGGTCTGGTTCCTGCAATTTTAGCTTCCATTCCTATACAATATGGAATGAGAGGAGGAGAAAGTATCCAAATGTTATCCTTTGCTGTTGTTTTGCTGAGCATTTTAATCTGTTCTATTTTGGTAATTATCTTAAGCAAAAACCCTTTAAAAATTGGCTATCTTAAAAAGGTTTTAGGTCATGAAGAAGAGGAAGAAGTGATTGAAAATACTTTTAAAGAAAATTTGCCGTTTGATGAGAATTCAGAGGAAGAATCTAATGATAGAAGTATTATAGACAACGAAAGTTGATAGCAAAAATTTAGATTAATTATACTTTTTTAACATTCGTGCAATAGACGAATGATTTCCTTTGTTTAAAATCTCAAATTAATAGATGAAGAAAATAATCTTTCTTAATATTTTAATTTTTATAACTGGAGTCAGTTTTTCTCAACCAAGTACTTGTACTTTCTCGGGGACTATACAAGATAAAAAAGGAGAGCCTATTCCTTATAGTAGTATTTATTTCCCCAAGCTAGCAACCGGAAAGATGACAAACATGGAGGGTAAATATAAAATCAATTTACCCTGTGGAAAATATAAAATAAAAGTACAGTGTTTAGGTTATCAAACGACATTAATGGAAATAGATGCCACATCTCCAAATAGTGAAAAAATTATTGTCCTAAAATCAAAGTCATTCGAAATTAGAGAGGTAACAGTAAATGCTTCAGACGAAGATCCTGCATACAACATTATGAGAAAAGCCGTTGTAATGGCAAAATATTATAAAAAACAGATTCGAGAATACGATTGTAATATTTATGTTAGAAATTTTTACACGGTTGATAATGTTCCGGGGTTAGCAAAATTATTTGCAGAAAAAGAGGAATTAGATGAAATAAAAGCTGGTGACGTTACCGAAACATTATTAAAATACAGTTATAAATATCCAAACAAAGTATCTGAGAAAATTATTTCTACCAGAAACGCCAGTGGAGATACCTCAAGGTATGGTTCTTCCTATATTAATTTAAGTTTTTATAACATTGGAGGCACTGAAATTATATCTCCATTAAGTAAAAGTGCGTTTGCTGTTTATAAGTTTGAGTTAATCAGCACATATCTTGAAGATGGGAAAACCGTTAACAAAATAAAAATAATACCTAAAAGAAAAGGCAATGACTTAATGAGAGGGCATATTTATATTAACGACTTAAGTTGGAACATTAATAGTGTTGATGTACGATTTAAACAACAGTTAGTTGATATAGAATATAAACAACTTTATTCCGAAATATATAAAAATGCATGGATGCCTATAAGTCACGAAATAAAGGTAAAAGCAGCTCTTATGGGTTTCAAAGGGCACTTTAAATACATTGCCTCAATAAGTAACATTAAAATAAAAACAGACCCACTGGTTGATAAAAAAATTAAGTCTTTGGTTCGCCTTCCTTTGTCAGGTGAAAATGAAATTATTCCCTCTGAAGTCACACAAACAAATAAAAACACTCTTCCAAAACAGTCCAAAACAGCAAAAAAATTAACGATTTAATGGGCAAAGACAAATTGACTCGAGGAGAAACACTTAAGTTAGTTCGATTAGTCAATAAAGAAAATAACCAAGAAAAAGAGGAGAAACAATCATTAGAATTAACACGGGATTACAAAACCGAATATGCAGATAGTGCTTTTAATGGCAATGATAGTTTGTGGGAAAATATTAGAGAAGTTCCTTTATCAAATGAAGAAACCATCATTTATAAAGTTCGGGATTCTTTAACTCGAGTCGAAAATGGGGATACTATTATCAATAAAAAAAGAAGTGTTATTGGTGATATTTTATTTTTTGATGGTACCATAAAAAGTAAAAACAAAAAATCCAAGTTAAAAATTCCTGGGATCTTATCAAGATTAAGTCTCAATTTTAATACTGTAGATGGTTTTTTACTTAAAAAAACGCTGTTTTCCTATCAAAGGAATTTTGATAAAGGAAAGTACTTTTTTATTGAACCATCTCTACAATATGCTTTTGCTAGGGAAGATTTAATGGGAAAGGTTGACTTTAATACCCAATATAGCATGAAAAAAAGAGCACAATTTTATTTTTCTATGGGTAAGATAAATGCAGATTTTAATTCGGAAGAACCTATGCCGAAATTTTTTAATAGTGTTTCTTCATTGTTTTTTTCTGAGAATTATAAAAAACTCTATCAAAAAGAATATATAAACATTGGACATTCATTCGATATAAAAAACGGAATGAATCTAAACTCTTCTTTTGAATATGCAGAAAGAAACCAATTAGTTAATCATTCTAATTTTAGGCTTATTAAATATGACAATAAAGCTTATTCTTCTAATATTCCTTTTATCAATTCTTCCGATACTAATGTGAATATTTTTAGAAACCATAAATCGGTAAATATAAATGCAGAATTAAGCTACACTCCAAAACAATATTATCGATTTAGAAAAAATCACAAGCAGATGCTTTATTCTGCTTATCCAACCTTCGACTTAAAATACAAACAAGGACTGAATAATGTGCTTGATGGCCAAACAGACTATAGCTTTATTGAAGCAGCCATACATCAATCCACTAAAATAAACTTAATTGACAAAGTAAATTATCATTTGGGTGGTGGAAAATTTTTAACAAAAAAAGCACTTTACTTTGCCGACTATAAAGGCTTTAATACCCAACCTTTTTATGTTATAGGTAGTTCTGATGTTAACTCATTTAAACTACTAGGTTTTTACGAGAATAATGTAAATGATTACTTTTTAGAAGGTCATTTTTCCATTGAAGACAACGTATTATTTTTAAAGCACTTACCTTTGCTAAATACCACCAATATTACTGAAGAGTTTTACGTTAACTACCTCTATACGGACCTTAAAGAACATTATTATGAATTTGGTTATTCGCTAAACAAACTCTTTTTCTTATTTGATGTAGAAGCTTTTGTAAGTTTTAAAAATGAAAACTACAATGCTTTTGGTATTAAACTTACTTTAAATTTTGTGGGAAATAATTCTTTTAATGAATAAACTCGTTAAATTGTTGACAAACATATTTACTGGCTAACAACATGTTGAATCACTACAATTTCCGTTTTCTTGTATAGGAGGACAAGGAACTGTGCCATAAGAACAATAAACACAACAGTCATTATTAATAGGCTTTAGTACTTTTTTACAGCCTTCACACTCGTAAAAATATT
>JAJCYN010000481.1 GCA_029262915.1 Flavobacteriales bacterium | reverse complement strand
CTCCTTTTTTTCTTTCCTGCCTTTTTCTCTTTATTCTTAATCCTCTGTGTTCCATGGGCTATAAAATACTTATCGTACCAATGCTCTAGATTTGAAAATGTTCCTTTTACTTTATCTGCAGCATTTTCTGTTTCAATAAATGAATAGCTTTTTTCCTCTGCTACTTCTCCATTAGAAAAAAATGTTTTTGCCTGAATAGCATCATAGCTTGAAAAAAGAAGGTTCAGTTTCCTGTCATCATCAATAGAAGTTGTAATGAACTTTTTATGATAATACGGTTTGTATGATGGAAACATTTCAAATGTACTGTCCCAAATTTTATCTCCGTTTTTATCAAATCCAGCTACTGTAGCATGGGTATATTGGTAACCATCAAAAACTCTCCTCGTCCGGGTTACGGTTTTCCCATTAACAGTTGTAGTATAAGTTTCCGTTCGATAAGTAGCATAATGAGCTTCTCCAATATAAATAAATCGTCCATTCATAACTTCAATATCATGCGATGCCATCAAGTAACTTAATTTCATTTCCTTTCCCTTAGCTTCTTTTTTCTTTTTCTTTTTCTCAATTTTTTTCTTCTTTTTTTCTGGTAAATAGGATAGGAAATTATCGAAATCAAGAAATTTATAGAACTTAAAAAAATCTACATTATCATTCTTGGTTTTACATAAATAAACTCCTACTGAAGAAACGCTACTTTTAGGAGAATAGGTACCCGTATAAATGTAAGAACCTTTTCCTAGGTAGGAAGCAGAAACAGAAGACAACTTCATTTCATGTTTTTTAGTCAAATTAAAAGTAGCTTTTTCTTTTCCATGATTATCAAACCGACTAACGTACAAGTCATGTACTTTTTTATGATAGGCATTAATGTACACCAGCACTTCCTTTGATTCTTCAATTACCTGAACATCTTCAATACTTAAATCTTTAGGTCCATACTTTGGTAAGGTAATGGGTACTAATTTTTGTTTGCCAGTTTTTATATCCAGCGTAAACAACATTGGTGCTTTTTTAATCACTGCATCAAAAAATACCATATCATCTATAATGTGTATTTCATATACGTTGGCCTTAGCTGGTAAGCTCCCCGTTATTTTATCAATTTTTAAGGATTTAGCATTTATTCTAAAAAAAGAATATGCTCCTTTTTTATCACTAAAGAACATGTATAAGTCTGTATCATCGGTATACGTTTCATCCAAATACTGTTTTTTTGGAATAGTAATAAACTTAGTGGTACTTAATTTAAGTTTATTATTATAATGTTCAATTTTCCATTTTCTGGTTTTTCCTTTTTTATCTGTGCTTTTCGAATAGAATAATATTCCATTTTCTTTAAATTTTGCCAAATCATGGTTTGAATACCCTTCTTTTAGCTCAAATTCTATTCTTTCTTTAGTTTCGACTTGTGCAATTGTTACACTAAAAAAAGCCAAAAACATAATTGCTAATAAATATTGTTTTTTCATAATATAATAAGTTTTATTGTTTCGTTAATATGCTAAAAATCCTATGCCTATTTTTAAATTAAAAAATTGACTACTAAATGCTCTCTCCGCACCCATTTTTTTAAATAATTCTTCTGCAGAATCTATTCCATTGTTAACGTTCGTATTACCAAATTGTGACGCATTTATCCTACCACCATCTGAAAAATCATAAGATCGTTCATAATTCCCAGCAAATTCACCTAACGCGGAATATATAAATGCTAATTCAAATCCTAAACTTAAAACTATTTTATCATGTATAATTCGATTTACACCAACACCATAAAAAATGCCCCATTCTGTGGTAGTCAACCCTCCCGAAGGTAGATTGTAATGAACATCTACAACTTGTTGATTATTAATACGCTCAGTTCCAATAAAATCGACTTGAGATAAATCTGTAGAAACAAAGAGCAATTTAAATCCAATAATAGAATGTTTACCTAATGGTGCAATCCCGTTTCGGTAACTTGTTCTAAATAAACTTATTCCTTTTATGTTAACAATTCCTGTAAATGTTTCGGGATTTTCTTCAGTCCCTTGTGCGGAATAGTTCGTTCTGTTATTATTTCCAAACTGATCAATTGAAGTACTTAAAAAAAACACATTGGATAAATCAGTTCCTGTGCTGTATAGTTCAAAAGAAGCACCAACACCTATTTTTCTATTTAATGAATAATTTACAGTTAACTTATGTCCATAATTAAAGGGTAAATTAAATTCGGGAGGAATAGGGTCGAATCCATTGTTGCCATTTTTATTTGGTCGAAAAATAGCTGGTGCTGTACTACCTGAATACTCTACAATTAATCTTTTACCCATATATCCAGGGGTTCTTTGAGCTGAAGTAATCTTAATAAAAAATAAGCTAATAAACAGAACTAATATGTACCTCATCTCTCTCATATTTCCTACTTCTTTTCCCTCTTTTTAGATGTAATCTGGTTATAAGAATCATAGATATATGATTTCATTAAATCATTATGATCTTTCATTTTTACATAATCTTCTTTTACCATTAAAAAATCATAATTAGTTATATCAACTAAGTAGGTGTAATAAAAAGTATGATTTTCTGGTGTAAGAGCATAATAAATACCAATAGGGATACCTATACCGTAATAAAGAACGGAAAACGCCACCCACCCCCAATCGTCTTTTTTCGTTCGTAAAGAATACATCCCTGTCCAACCAAAATATTCAGTTCCATACTTGCCAATAAGTTCATCAGTATAAAGCTTACAATAAGGATAAATGTGTATATTCTCGTGTCCGAATCGTTCATCCATCCAGTCATTTAATAAGCTCATGTCATTATATTTATCTGTAGATTCAAAATAAGTATTACTAATCATTCCTAATTGAACTCCAGCTTTTTCTGCACATTTTTCATTTAATGAAATAAAATCTTCTTTTCTTCTTTCTGAAAATACATATTGCTCCGTTACTTCTTTTCTTAAATCATATTTTTTATAATTTGGAGAAACCATTACCACTTTATCTATTCCTAAAGCTCTTCCTATTTTTTCTTTTTTACGCACACTCATCTTTTTAGTCTTTTCTTCCTCACCATTCTTTACTTTGTCCACGTACATCTTCTCATACTTACTCATCATTTCTTTAAACTCATTATTTTTAAACAAGCTAACAAAGGCATACTTTATTTCATCATCATCGTTTTCTACATCTTTCCTTATTTTATCATATTTACTCATATTAGTAGAATCTAATATTTCTAGCCCAGAAGAAGCAACCGGTAAATTTTCAGGAAAGTTTTTTTTATAATCTAGTTTTCTAGCACCAGACTCTAATAATAATTCTTTAAGGACATCTTCAGCTATTGTATTAATAAAAGAATCATCTTTTATCTCTAGTTTTAAATCCCATAAGTATTTAACCGCAAGAGTAGCTAAAGTCTTCTTATCTATTTCTTCAAACAAATAGAACACCTGTTGCGACTGCCCTTGAACATCATCGAAATCAGTTATTACATCATGTATTTCTCCTTCATTCTTGTACTTTGCTAATGCATACAAACAGTAAGCAATAGTGGTTTTTAAAAATT
Organism: Flavobacteriales bacterium; assembly: GCA_029262915.1. Taxonomy (GTDB): domain Bacteria; phylum Bacteroidota; class Bacteroidia; order Flavobacteriales_E; family Vicingaceae. The sequence goes on along the minus strand of JAJCYN010000481.1, from coordinate 1,499 downwards.
TATTGTTAGGATGAGATTGAAGTAATATATAGCTATTATAAATCGCCTCTCCATATAGCCGCTGCTTTGTAAACAAAAATGAAAGCTCGAACCGAGCCAGTGTTTGTATTTTAAAAAATTCATCTTTAGCATATAAAAACTCGGTTCTACCGGCATTAGATTCTCCTTCTAGCTCAGAAAGCATTACTGCTCTTCTTTTGTTGATGTTAGGGTGTGTAAGATAGTCATCATCATCGTCTTCATCCATTATTGGTTTAATCGGATCGATCTCTTCTTTTTGATAATTCGCTAACGCATTAAAATGTTCATCGTTAAAAAAGTCTAAATCAAAAGGAATATCATCAATAGGAATATGAGCATATTGGAGTACATCGAATACAGTTTTTATTTCATCAATACTATATTTTGATTTTAAAAAAATTTGCAAGCCTTCTACATCTGCCTCTAACTCCAACTCTTTTGCATATTTACTTTTATTTAAAGCTTTATCCCAATTATCTCTTTTATACTTACCAGAACTATGGTTAATCCTTTGATTCTCAACAAACCCTGTTCTAGCATGTTTGTTTTTATAATGGATAATTTCATGCGACAGCACATAGGCCAATTGTGCTTCATTTTCAATTTGGGCTAACAACCCTATTGTTATAAAAATAGTACCCCTATCCGTTGCAAAAGCATTTACAGTTGGTGATTTAATAACATAAAACCTAAGATTATTCCTTAATTCCTTATCATTTTCCAACAGTTCATCTGCTACTTTAGAAACAAACTGACTCAAGTCCTCATTATAAAGAATTGCACCATTAGACAACAATTGATCTATAAAGTAATTACTCTCTAGAATAAACCTTTTAGCAGATAATTGGTCAATTCTTTTGTCTTTTTTTGAAACAGTTTTGTATTCTTCTTTAACTTTCTCAGAAGATAAGGTGTTAAATTCTTGAGGTACTTTCCCTCCAGATTTTAATACAGTGAAATTATCTACATTTTGGCAATAAGTGTTGAGCGTAATAAATATTGTAATTAATAAACTTATTCTCATAATCCTTTTTCCACTATTCTTCGTTGGTTTATTATAATAAATAAGGTTACAATGTAAAAAAATTACTTCACTTTCTCAATAAAATAAGTTAAATCAAGATGTTTTTCATCGTCTTTGAGAAAAGTGTCAGCTAAACGACATTTATAGTTAGTCCATCGTGAGCTATTTCTACAAAACTTGGTAACTCTTTTTGCACTTCATCGTGTTTACCTAAATAATGGCTAATATGAGTTAAATAAGCTTTTTTAGGCTTTAATTTTTCTAATAATTCGATGGCTTCGGATAATTTAAAATGGGAGATATGTTCTGTTTTTCTTAATGCATTAATTACAACTACTTCAGATCCTTTAATTTTTTCAAGTTCCTTCTCTTCTATTCTATTCGTATCAGTAATGTAAGTAAAGTTATTTATTCTAAAAGCTTTTACTGGCATCTTGTAATGCCAAACATTTAT
>JAJCYN010000480.1 GCA_029262915.1 Flavobacteriales bacterium | reverse complement strand
GAAGGTAAAGTGTTTTCATCTAATAATATTTCTTATATGAAAACAGGCGTTTCTTTGTATTGCCCAGTTATACCGAAATTAGGTGTTGGTTTAGGAGGATCATATGTGCTTTCTGGGAAGAATATTGGAAAATATATTGGGACCTCTATTGGTATTGTTCTGAAATTGTAGTTTAGTTAATCAATAATTTGATTTTGATAAAAAAGGAGGAAATTAATTTCCTCCTTTTTTATTCTAACTAAACTAATTCAACATTAATTAATCTCTTGCTCTTTTTCTTTATTTTCTACCAATTTATTTGCAACAAATAATCCGGTTCCAGCAAATAAAAACACCATAGAAAAATAACAAACCTCGTCTTGTAAAGGTGTATAAACGTCCAACACATTTCCAGCAAGTAATCCAACTCCAATTCCTACAGCAATTAATGCAAATTTAATGGCTATACCCGGTCTTCGAGGTTTTTGGTGTTTGCTAACATCTATTCCTTTTTCTATCATTTTTAATTTTTCAGCATGTTCCATTCGTCTAAGTAAAACGATCATTGCAAATACCCCAAGAGATATTATTATTGGTAATGATACTCCTATAATTCCTTCCATAACTTTATATTTTATTGGTTTCTGTAATCTTTGACACAACTATTAAAATAAATGTTACAATTAATTATAATTATTTTTTTCTTATATTTTGTAACATTTTAATAAAGTGTTGTGTCTTATAAATAGAGTTCAATTAGTTGAATGAAATTGATTTAATATCGGGCCTAAAAAGCAAAAACTTAGCTGCTATAAATTATTTTGTAAATAATAATCAGCAGTTTGTATTCATATTATGCATTAGAATGCTCAATGATAAGGAAGTTGCTGAAGAGTTGACTCAGGATGTTTTGATAAAGTGTATTGAAAAAATTAATTTATTTGAAGGTAAATCAAAATTAAAAACGTGGGTTTATAAAATTGCTCATAATGAGGTGTTAAACTATTTTAGAAAGAATAAACTAAACACGACAGAATTGAATGATGAAACAATTAATTATAATGAAGATAACTCGTTAATGAAGGAATTGAATCAAAAAGATTTAAAAGCTGCGATTCAACTTATTTTTAATAAATTACCTGTTGATCAAAAGGAATTACTGACTTTATTTTATTTAGAAGATTTATCTTTAAAAGAAATAGAACAAGTAACAGGAACTTCTCCTAGTAATATAAGGGTTAAATTATATAGAGCAAGAGATAATTTTAGAACCTTTTTAAGTAAAAATGATGTAAATTTGTTAAACCAGTTAAGATATGGATAAACACATAACCGATATAGAATTATTTGAATTAACGAACAATTTAATTGCTGATGAAATTCAAAGAAAGGGAATAGAAGAACACATTTCTATTTGTGAAAGTTGTACAGTTAGGTTTGAAACTGAAAAGAGTATCGATAATGTTTTATTGTCTAATCTGGCCATTTCTGAAACAATTGATGTCTCTGAAAGCATACAGCATCATTTTGCAGCTAAGCCCGCTGTTCGGTTATTTGATACCAATTGGATTGTTTATACAATACTTGGTTTATTTGGATGTTTGGCCATTATTCAAGTTAAGGACATTTCTTTAATAGAATCAATAGAAGGAGTAAATATTCCTCAAATGCAATACCTTAAGATGATTGTTTTTGCCGTAGTTGGTGTATTACTTGTAGATTTAATGATGAATTTCTTCAAACAAAAGAAGCAATCTATCACTTCTTAAACCCAGGGAACTTTTTCATTAGTAAAGCAAATACCCCAGCATGAAATAATCCTAAAAAGACTAATCCGAAAAGTGTATAAGTTGTTTGAGAAATAGGAGAGTAGATAGCACTCAAGCTTACTATTTTGTTTTTAAAAAGTATTTTGGCTTCTGTTAGTCCTTTTTCTTTAGTTAAGTTTTCCATGTTTTCTTTATATACATCAATTGTCTCAGCTATTTTTACTGGAAAAAAATCGGGGTCAATTTTAGTGTAATAAATGTAGGTAATACCTCCAACCAAAAGTGCAAAGAAAGAAGCTGTTCTTGCTCCTGTTCTGAAGTCTTGACCAAAAGTAGTGTTTCCTTTATACATTACTTTGTTACTCCTAATTCCAAAAAAAACAGCACAAAGTAAAATTAACATATAAACAAATGTTATGTAGGAAGTTTCACTGTGTTGAACATCAAGGTAAAATAAAACAAGTTTTGAAACTAAAGCTATTAGTGCAAAAACTACAGCTACTTGAAAAGGATTTTTAAACATAATAGAAATGTTGAATTATAAATGCTGAATTATGAATTAACTTCAATTCAACATTTATAATTAATAATTTAAAACTTCAATATTAGTTTCCAGCTTTCATAGAAATTAAGAACTCCTCATTGCTGTTAGTCTGGCTTATTCTGTTTTTAATAAATTCCATAGCCTCAACAGGATTCATATCTGCTATATGGTGCCTTAAAATATGCATTAATTGAGTAACATCGTTACCTAATAATAAGTCTTCTCTACGTGTACTAGATGAAATAATGTCGA
>JAJCYN010000479.1 GCA_029262915.1 Flavobacteriales bacterium | reverse complement strand
AATTCGTGATCATTACAATAATGATTCGGGGTTTTCTGTATCATCTTTCAACACGATAGTTAAAAGATATTAAGCAATATGATTTGCCCGGGTATGTAAAAGCATACCCGGGCAAATTAACAAACAATCAATACAGGAGATAAAGGGTATGAAAAAATTAAATATTTTCGCAACAAGAATGTTTGAGTGTGCTAATCTTGCCGATAGCCTTGATAAATTGACAGGAATAGGTTATGAAAATTCAACGATGAAGTTGAACAGATTTGATGGCCCTCAGGTAATAGACGGTTTTGGCAATATGGATATAAAGGTCTTTCGGGATGTTGCAAAGAGTAGTACCGGGTTACATTTATCAGATTTAGATATATGTAATGAGGTGAGCAAAGTGACTGGAAGGAGTTATGAGAACCTGTATTACGATATGAAGAAAATCGATATAAAACCTTTAAAATAGGAGAAAGATTTAATGAAAGATCATAATTCCGATATCGGAAGAGACCAAGAACAGAATAGTCTTGCGTTACAAGCCCGCAATAATAATGAGGCGATGAATCAGTTAAGAATAAGTTTGGAGCCTCTGACAAATCATATAGTAGAGCTTTATATAGCTCAGTATCACGCATCAGAGAAAAATGAGAATAAGATTAATAAAGCCGGAATCGATGCCCTTAGGTCAACACTTATGGAAACTGCATGGTCTGCATTACCAAAAGCCGTAGATTCATTTAATGCTCAAAGCACAGAAGACAATTACAATTTCGGAACTTATTTTTCATTTCTTGCCAGAAACGTAGTTTAAAAGGAATTGATAAGAATTAGAAATTTAAAAATATAACTTATTATTAATAAAGATTAAAAGTGCTTCTTAATAATCATTGGAACAGTCCCGGATGAAAGGATTCAAAGATGCGAATACTTTCCTACACTTTTATTTTATCACTTACTATTTTAATACTAATTTCTTGTATCGGTAACCAAACCGTTTTTTTATCTCAAAAGAACCTTGAAATTATTAGAGATGAATCTTCTCAAACAACTAGGGACACTGAATACGTCGTTTCTGCTGATATTAATTGTGATAGTAAAAATGATTATGCAATGATTGGCATTGAAGGGGAAAAATTGGAATTGACTTTGATTCTAGGAGAAATTGAAAAAATCCCAAGGACTGTTACAATGGAATTTGGTTTAGGTAATTCCATGTCTCAAAGTGCAATGTGCGGAGATAATCCAAAACTGAAACTAGAATCTCAAGCTCATGATTTAATCGATGTATTAGCTGCAAATCCTGATGGGTATAAAAAGTCTGATGTATGTAAAGGCTTAAATATCTATGATGGCATGTGTGATTCTTTTCATTTGTTTTGGAACCATAAAACTAATACTCTCAACTGGTGGAGACTTTAAAAACATCACAGAACCACGACTAGCACTTGATCCCATAAAAACGGGGCGGATGTGATAATTATCATGAAACTGATAGTAAATAAGATGCCAAAATGGGTAAAAGATACCATAAAGATGAAAGAGTGGAAAATCGACTTTGATAAGTACTTTATCATGACCGAGGACACAGATGAACACATCGGTTTTATGGAATAAAGAGAAAATAAAAGAGGTGAAAAGTATTTTGAAATAATCATTTTTGAGCCTGAAGTTGAAAAGGAAATATCACTATTCACACATTATAAAAAAAGATAGGAAGCTTTTTAATTATAAATGGGAAGACTTATAGCAATTGGAGACATTCATGGCCGCTTATCCAAATTAGAAGGTTTAATTGATAAGATCGCACCTCAAGAAAATGATCAAATCATATTTCTTGGCGACTACATAGATCGAGGGCCTGAGAGTTATCAAGTAGTAGAATATGTTAAGAAATTTAAAAAATTGTTTAAACTGACTCTAACGCTTAGGGGCAACCATGAAGACTTTGTCGTTTCACTTTTTAAGGGAAATATGAGCCAGTACTTAAGAAATATATGGCTTGAAGACAATGGTGGCAAATTGACATTGTCAAGTTACAAAAAAGCGGGTCACTTTCTTAAAATTCATCAGGACTTCTTCATGTCTTTACCAGTATATTATGAGACAGAAAAATATATTTTCTGCCATGCCGGCGTGAGACCAGGCATTCCTCTTAATAAGCAGAAAATGAGTGATTTGCTTGAAATCAGAGAACCATTTTTATCATCAGAACAAAATTTTGGAAAAATTATAGTCCATGGCCATACAATGGTGAATAGCCCGGAAATACTTTTCAACCGAATAAATATTGATACAGGTGCGGGACATTATGGTCCATTAACTGCAATTGAATTGCCATCATTGAAAATTTGGCAACAGATGTAATTAATCCCTGAGAAAAGCACCACAATACTGATTAAGAGAATCGTATTAATCTCAAGACAGGCAACACCTCCACAACCGATAATCAAGATTAATATTAATAATTTTAGAAAGTAAATAAAGAGGTAATCATGAAAGAAGATATGCTAATTCCGGAAGGGTCAGAAATCTTGGTAGCTACTAATTATATGAAAGAGATTATTGAGGGGAGGGCTGAAATCGTTGATGGTCTCAAAAAAATAGCCACCCAAAACGATATTGTTATGATAAAGGTGGTGCTTTCTGAAGGGTTGGAAAAGGCGGACAAAGCCACCGCAGAAGGCCTTAAAGCGTTGGGTCGGTTGATTGCTGTATCTTCGAAGATAGTCAACTACTCCGAAGAAGAGGATGAAATTATATTTAGGGAAGACAAGAAGGCCCTCGTCACGGCAGATATATTACTAATGTGTTTAATCGGTCCAGATAGTGCAGCGGCGGTTATAGATATGTTGCATGAATCATGGCTTGCCGGAGTTATGCCGTATACCTGGGATAATGAATTGGTCTTAGCGTTACTTTCAGTAAAAGAGGGGGATATATTCAACATTGAAACATTTGCGAGTGTTCTGAAAGTACTTTATATTGCTCGCAATGAGGATACTATAGAAGACCGATTGGAATGGGATATGACCGAAAGATCTGTAAAAAAGATCAGGGACAAGGCAATGATAACAGATAAGAGGGTGTAGTTCCTCAAGCTTACTGGACACACCGAAAAGCAGGAGGTGTGAGATTAGCATTAAAATGAGGAAGAAAGAATTAGATATCTACTAAATCTGTCATAAGCGCATATCAAAACCGTGGACAAACCGTGGACAGAATAATTCTAAATTAGAAAAAAGTAGTTTATTAATTTAGAAGCTTCAGTTAAAATTTAACATGTCTCGATTTGAACCAGAAGATAAGATTTATGACGAGGTAGTAGTTAAACAGATTGATGACTGGGAAATTACTGCATCCAAATCCAGGAAACGTATCTATTTTAAACCCGTGAGTTATCATCCTCCCAAAATGGGCTTCACAAAGAGTGACTTGCAGGAACTAATAAACGCTCTCGATGAATTAATCAAATAATAAAATCTTCAAAAATCAAGATAGCTTACTGTAGTCACTATTTCTTACGTTTCCCAAAATTACACGATTATATTAGCTAATAATTATTGATGATATTCAGTTTTCTGTATATCTCTACAAGGTACAGTTGGAAAAGTAATAAAATCCTTGTTAATTAACTAAAATATCATGTATATTCTGTTCGATGCACCTTGGACTTGCTGATTAATAATCAATATTTTTGAGTAAGAAAATTCACTTTTATTAAATATAATTTAAAATGGAAAAGTCTAACAACTTTGTAGTTACAATCATATTTATAATATTTTTCTTGCCGCTATTATTAGCCAGCATTTTATTCGCCAAGTCTGAAATATTTGAACGTGAATATTCATACCAAGCAAACGAAGCGGATAATAAATTCACATGCCGTGCCATTGCCTTGGAGCAAGTCAAGCGACTTCTTTTGGAAGAATTAGGAACTTATCTAGAAAGTGAAACAGAAGTAAAAAACTTAGCACTAACAAAAGACAAAATTACTACATTAACTGCAGGTATTGTGAAGACTGAAATCATAAATGAAAAATGGGATGGACATACTTATCGTCTCAAGGCAAGAATTGAGGCCAATCCTGATAATGTAATTAAATCAATTAATGCTATTCGTAAGGACAGAAATAAAACAAAAGAACTTGAAGATCTGAGGGTTACAGTAAATAGCGCGTTAAAAGAAATTGAGAGACTTAAAAATGAGATTGTGTTATTAAAAGATAAAGATAAATCAAAAGAAATTAATCAATATAGAGAAACTGTAAAAAAATTAAGTGCAGCAGAGTGGTCTGTGGTAGGATTTCTTTTGCTTAATGCAGGGAAATATGAAGAAGCAATAAATGTTTATAGTAAAGTCATAGGACTTAGAAATAAAGATGCAAGTGCTTATACTGGT
>JAJCYN010000478.1 GCA_029262915.1 Flavobacteriales bacterium | reverse complement strand
AGGAATATTTTTTCTTCTTAATGCCTCTTCCATTGCCCTCGATTGAGCATTGGTTCTGTATAAAATGGCAAAATCTTTATTTTTTGCTTGTGCAGATAATTGGTTATCGAAAATTAAATTAGCCACAATTTTACCCTCTTCATTATCGGTGGCAGCACGATGAATTTTTATTTTATCTCCTTCAACATTAGAAGTAAAAACATTTTTTTTAATTTGTTCTTTATTGTGTTTTATAATGCTGTTGGCAGCATTAACAATGTTTTTGGTTGAACGATAGTTTTCTTCTAACTTAAAAGTTTTAGCATCAGCATAATCTGATTTAAAGTTTAAAATATTTTGAATGTTTGCACCACGAAATGCATAAATACTTTGTGCATCATCTCCAACTACACATATATTTTCGAAAGCAGCAGCTAATTTTTTCACAATAATGTATTGTGAAAAATTGGTATCCTGATACTCATCCACCAATATATATTTAAAACGGTGTTGGTAGTTGTTCAACACATCAGGAAAATCTCTTAGCAAGATGTTAGTTTTAAATAGCAAATCATCAAAATCCATAGCTCCGGCTTTGAAACAACGGCTTTCATATATCTTATAAACTTCACCAATTTTTGGTTTTGCTGCTTGTCTATCTTCTGATTGAATGGTTGTATTATTGATATATGCTGCAGCTGAAAGTAAATTGTTTTTTGCTGCCGAAATTCTATTGTAAACTAAGTTGGGCTTGTACATTTTTTCATCTAACCCTTGTTCTTTTAGTATTGTTTTAATGAGGTTTTTGGCATCCTGTGTATCGTAAATGGTAAAGTTTTGTGGATAACCTATTTTTTCAGCTTCACTTCTTAAAATCCGAACAAAAACAGAGTGAAAAGTTCCCATCCATATATTTCGGGCTTCAGAATAACCAACAATTTTACCAATACGCTCTTTCATTTCTTGAGCAGCTTTATTGGTAAATGTTAATGATAGGATATTAAAAGGATCAATACCTTTATTAATGAGGTGAGCAATTCTGTATGTTAGAACTCTCGTTTTTCCAGATCCTGCACCAGCAATAACCATTACAGGACCTTCTGTTGCTTCAACAGCTTTTTTCTGAGAATCGTTCAGTTCATTCAAGTAATTCATCCAACAAAAATAAGATTATAGCACAGGAAATTTAAGCTTGTTTAAAACTTAATTTTTGAGTAAAATTCGCATAGCTATTTAAGCTAAAAATTGAGAATGTATACTTCTCATATTTGAAGTAGTTTTTTATTTATATATTTGCGAGTAACGATGAAATGAGAAAGATTATTTGGTTGAATTAGTTTTGTTAAAATTTAATGCAACCTTTTAGGAGAACTTACGTCTTAATTTTTTAGATAGAAATTAAAGTTAAAAAAGATGTCAAAAACAATATTAGTGCTAGTAATTACATTGTTAACAATGTCTATTGTTAATGCTCAAAATAAAGAAAAAAACAAAACAGTAGTTAAACCAACTAAAGAAAAAATTACAGTAACTCAAAAACCAGTGGTAAAAAGTAATACTACCACACAGACTGTCCAGAAAAAGGATAAAATACAAGTAGCTAGTAAGTTACCAAATGGAAAAACAAGAATTAATTCTTCATCAAAAACAAAAGTTAAAAATTCAACAAATACTGGTATTTTGAAACCGGTTAAAAAGACAAATACGGCTGATGCTGAAAGAGAATTTTTACAGAATAAGATTAATTCAAAATATAAAATTAAAGATCCAGCAAATATTGAAAGGGCAAAAAAAGAAAAAGCCGATAAAACAAGGGCATTAAAAAAACAAAAATAATTTTTTAATGTGCATCCATAATAACACACTGAAGATATGAAGAGTAACATTACATTTTTAATTATTGCATTTTTCTTTGCAAGCACCATTTTTTCTCAGACTTATGAAATGGATGTTAATCACAATACAACAGTTTCCGCTTGTAGAGGTGAATTGTTTGATTCTCAAAATTTTGGTGGATTGATTTTTCCTTCTTGCGGAGGAGGTGTTGATGAGTATTGCGATAATGAAGACTATTGGATTACATTAGATGCAGGAGTGGGAAATCAAGCTCGATTAAATTTTCTATTTTATAATGTTGAAACAGGGTTTGATTTTATTAGACTTTATGATGGAGCAAGTATTGCTTCTCCGCTTATTACTAGTTTATCTGGTTTTGCAGCAACAGGAACAACAACTCCTCAATCAGCAGCAGTAGTAACTTCTACAGGTAGGTTTATGACGATTAGATTTCAATCAGATGGTTCTGTTAGAAGGGATGATCCTGGTTTTTTTGGAGGGTTTTATGCTCTACTTGGCTGTACGCCCCCCTCCTGTAGTGGAAATCCACCTGCCAATGATAATTGTGGATCAGCTACTCAAATATGTGATTTAAATGGATATTGTGGAAATACAGGTGGATGGTATACTGCAGGAGCTGAAGCTCTTGCTCTAGGTAGTAATTATGGAGCCGTTTTTTGTGGTTCTATAGAGAATAATTCTTGGATTTCCTTTGAAGCGAGTGGGACTTCTGCTACATTCGATATTACATCTTCTAACTGCATGTTTGCTGGGAGTGGTATTCAAGCTATGATTTTTGATTCTCCAGATTGTGTTTCGTTTACGGGGGTGTCAAATTGTGTAAATCAGAATTTAGGACCAGGTACAGCTACCCTAAATGCCTCTGGTTTAACACCAGGGCAGACTTATTACATAATGGTGGATGGATTTGGAGGTAATAATTGTGATTATACTGTTGTTGCAACGGTAGGTGTTGCAACTGCAGGTATTAATTCAAGTGCAGGTTTGGATTTGTGTCCTACAGAATGTACAACTTTAGAACTTAATTCTTCAACCCCTGCAATAACCTATACATGGTCTGCTTCTTCTGCTCTAGCAGGTTTATCTACTACAGGGGGGGGGGCTGGAGATAGTATTGTAACATTATGCCCAACAGCAAACGGAACTTACACAATAATTGGAACAGCAACTGGAATTTGTGGAGGTACTTTGAGCGATACGATTATTGTAAATGTATTTAGTCCAACAGTAGACTTTCATGCTGAAAGGCCTTTAAATACCAATATTGGTGCGGTTCCAGCTAACATGGTGTGTACTGATCCTGCTATTTTCTTTGTTGCTAACGATTCTGCAACTGCAGGTGGTTATATTACTCCATCATTGTTTTTCGAATTTACTTCTGATAATAATGCAGTTGCGAATGGAACTAATGTTCAAATATGGTCGGGACTACCTGGGGTTGGAACGATGATATTTTCAAGTGCTTTAGCGAACAATACCATATTAACAGTGTTTGGTGAATACTTGAGTCCATCAACGAATTATTACATCGTCCTTTGTGAAAATGCACCAGGAAATGGAGGAGTAGCATGGCAAGTGTATGATGGTAACACAGGAACCGTTTATGGAACAGGAAGCATGGTTGATGGAAATCCTTGTGAAACTTACGGGCCATTTAGTCCAGCCGGTACTTCATCGTGGGCAACTACTGCTCCTCTAGCAAGTGTTGGAGGAAGTGATTGGGGAGGAATGATATTTGATCCTTGTATTGCTGGACCTGGCACTTATGATTTCTGGTATTTTTGGAATAGTACTACTGGTTGTATTGATTCTGCTATGCATACAGTAACAGTTACTAGCCCTTTTGTTGCTGCTTGGACTAGTCCAGGAAATATGTGTGATAATGCTGGTGCGATAAGTTTAAATCCTTTGATTACAGGGACAGCAGGAGGAACATGGAGTGGTCCAGGGGTTGCTGGAAGTACATTTAATCCAGCAGGATTAGGCGGTACTTCTGTTAGTATTTTATATACTGTTGGTGCAGCACCATGTTGTGTAGATACAATGTCTCATACCATTAATATTTTTACTACTCCAACGGCAAGTGCACCAGCCAATGTAACTGCCTGTGATAGTTATACATTGCCTGCTTTAGGAA
>JAJCYN010000477.1 GCA_029262915.1 Flavobacteriales bacterium | reverse complement strand
AGTATTTAATTAACAAATGATTGAATGCTACAATGATAAAAGAAATTAAAACTGTTATGACTGAAGATGAAGGATTAAAACATTCACTCATTCTAACATTAAATCATTAAAAGAATGACAATATTAGACGAAATAATAGCTTATAAAAGAAAAGAAGTTGCCGAAAGAGCAGAAACACACCCTATTAAATTGTTGGAAAAAAGTATTTACTTTCCTTCTAAGTGTGTTTCACTAAAACACTATATACAACGTGAAGATAAAAGCGGAATTATTGCCGAATTCAAACGAAAATCTCCTTCAAAAGGAATGATAAATGAATTTGCAGCTATAGAAAAAATATCAATTGGCTATATGCAAGCTGGAGCTTCTGCACTTTCTGTTTTAACCGATATCCACTTTTTCGGTGGAAAAAACGAAGATTTGACAACTGCTCGAAAGTTCAATTTTTGTCCTATTTTAAGAAAAGATTTTACAGTTTCGGAATATCAAATTATTGAGGCAAAATCAATTGGTGCAGATGCTATATTATTAATTGCAGCTGTTCTCACTAAAGAAGAGATTAAACAATTTACGGCTTTAGCACATCAATTAGGATTAGAGGTTTTATTAGAAGTTCATACCCAAGAAGAATTGGAAAAATACATTCCGGAAATAAAGTTGGTAGGAATTAATAATCGGAATCTTAAAACCTTTGAAGTCGATTTTGAAAACTCCATTCGTTTGGTTCAACAACTTCCATTAGATACGGTAAAAATTGCTGAAAGTGGAATTAGTGACCCTAAAAATATAGTTGAATTAAAACAACACGGGTTTGAGGGTTTTTTAATTGGGGAGAATTTTATGAAAACAGCTTCTCCTGAATTAGAATGTAAACGTTTCATCGAACAAATAAACTCAAAACTTGTCATTCCTGACGAAGCGTAGCGGAAGTCAGGAATCTAGAAGACAAATAACTGGATCCCTGCCTACGCAGGGAAAAGAAAAAACAGAAAGAAAATGAAACTCAAAGTCTGCGGAATGAGAGATACTGAGAATATTGCTGAGCTAATTCAAGTTCAGCCGAACTTTATTGGTTTTATTTTTCACGAAACTTCACCAAGAAATGTAGTAGAAATTCCCAATGTAGAAATTCCGCCTAACATTAAAAAAGCAGGTGTTTTTGTAAATAAAGATGTTGACTTTATTTTGAAGAAAGTCAAAGAATTTGATTTAGATTACATTCAGCTACACGGAAATGAAAGCCCTGAATTTTGTTCTGAAATAAAGTCTAATGGATTGAAAATTATCAAAGCATTTAACATTTCTGAAGGCTTTGATTTTACTCAACTACAAATTTACGAGCCTTTTTGTGATTACTTTTTATTTGATGCTTTTGGTAAAAATGCTGGTGGAAATGGAATTACATTCAATTGGGCGTTACTTCAAAATTATGATGGAAAAACCCCATTCTTATTAAGTGGTGGGATTAACGAGAGAATGGTAAATGATATTAAAAAAATAAATCACCCTCAATTTTCTGGTATTGATATAAACAGTGGTTTTGAGGTTAAACCAGCATTAAAAAATATTGAACAAATAAAAAAGTTTAAAAAAGCCGTCTTTGCGAATGAAGTGTAACGGAATGAAGCAATCTCAGCTAGAAGATTGCTTCGTACCTCGCAATGACGAAAACTAAATAAAATGGAAATAGATAAAAACGGATTTTACGGAGATTTTGGTGGAGCTTTCATTCCTGAAATGCTTTACCATAATGTAAATGAATTGAAAGAAAATTATTTACAAATAATCGAATCAACTGATTTTCAAGAGGAGTTTAAAGACTTGTTAAAAGAATATGTTGGTAGACCAACTCCTTTATATTTTGCAAAACGATTATCTAAAAAATACAACACCAATATTTTTCTAAAAAGAGAAGACTTAAACCATACAGGAGCTCATAAAATAAACAATACCATTGGCCAAATTTTATTAGCAAAACGGATGAATAAAAAACGAATTATTGCAGAAACTGGTGCAGGGCAACATGGTGTTGCAACAGCTACAGTTTGTGCTTTGATGGGATTAGACTGTATTGTTTATATGGGTGAAATTGATATTAAACGGCAAGCGCCAAATGTGGCTCGAATGAAAATGTTGGGTGCCGAAGTTCGTCCTGCAACATCAGGAAGTAAAACCTTAAAAGATGCAACAAACGAGGCTATTCGTGATTGGATTGCAAATCCAGTTGATACTTATTATTTAATAGGTTCAGTTGTAGGACCTCATCCTTATCCTGATATGGTTGCTCGCTTCCAATCAATTATAAGTGAAGAAATGAAAAGCCAATTACAAGAAAAAACAGGAAGAAATTATCCTGATAAAATTATTGCTTGTGTTGGTGGAGGAAGCAATGCGGCTGGAGCTTTTTTTCATTACTTAGACAATGAAAATGTTGAATTAATAGCTGTTGAAGCAGATGGTTTGGGTGTTGAAACAGGAAAAACTGCAGCAACTACCCAAATAGGAACAGAAGGAATTATCCACGGAAGTAAAACCTTGTTAATGCAAAATAGCGAAGGACAAATTACTGAGCCTTATTCTATTTCTGCAGGTTTGGATTATCCAGGAGTTGGTCCTTTACACGCACATTTATTTAAAAGTGGTAGAGGAACATTTTTAGGTGCAACAGATAAGGAAGCTTTAGCAGCAGCTTATCAATTAACAAAATTAGAAGGAATTATTCCTGCATTGGAATCAGCTCACGCATTAGCAGCATTAAATAAAATTGATTTTAAACCCAACGAAAATGTGGTAGTAAATCTTTCAGGAAGAGGAGATAAGGATATGGAAACTTATATAAGAGAAATGGAAAATAGAGACTAGTGAATAGCCAAAAGGCAATAGGTAAAATAATCACTATTGACTTATGGCTATTGCCTCTTTACTAAAGTTGAAAAAATGAAAAGAATAGAAAATACATTCCAAAACAAGCGGAACATATTAAATGTGTATATAACAGCTGGTTACCCGAACTTAAATGATACTATTGAGATCGTCCAAAAATTGAAAAAAAACGGAGTGGATATGGTAGAAATAGGAATGCCTTTTTCTGACCCGTTAGCTGATGGTCCTACCATACAAAATAGTAGTCAAATTGCCATAAAAAATGGAATTACCTTAGAACTTATTTTTAGACAAATCGAAGAAATACGAAAAACAGTTTCTATTCCTATCGTGTTAATGGGTTACTATAATCAGGTTTTACAATATGATGATACTACTTTTTTTGAAAAAGCCAAAGCAGTTGGAGTGGATGGTTTTATTATTCCTGATTTGCCTTTAGATATTTATCAAAAACAATACAAAAGTTCGTTTGAGAATTTAGGTTTGGATATGATTTTCTTAATTACACCACAAACTACTGATGAGCGAATTAGATTGATTGATAATGAAAGTTCAGGCTTTTTATATGTAGTGTCCTCTTTTGCCATAACAGGTTCTAAAAGCGATATAGAGCAAAATCAAATCGATTATTTTAAAAGAATAAATAACTTAAATCTTAAAAATCCTAGACTCATCGGTTTTGGAATTTCAGATAAAAAAACCTTCGATAAGGCTTGCGAGTATGCCGAAGGAACAATAATTGGAAGTGCTTTTATAAAAGCGTTGGAGAAAAGTAAAAATATTAAAGAGACTGTAAAAAGTTTTATAGTAAATATTAAAAAGTAACTACTTTCCTGATGAAGCGTAGCGGAAATCAGGAATCCAGAACTAGAAAACTGGATCCCTGCCTACGCAGGGAAGAACAAAACGAAAAAAGATGATTATACATTTAGAAGATAACATAACTCAAAACGAAAAGGATGTTTTATTAAACAAACTAAAGGAGTTACAAATTAAAACCAACCTGGTTTCTACTCAGTTTATGGATTACATTATAGGGATGCCTAAAACTGATTTTGACATTAGAACCATCGGAAATTTAAGGGGAATAGCGGACATTCATCGTGTTTCAGATGCCTATAAATTGGTTTCTAAAAAATGGAAGGTTAACGATACTTTAATTGATTTAGGAGATGATGTTACCATTGGAGGAAGTGAATTAGCAATTATGGCTGGTCCTTGCTCCATAGAAGGGGAAGAACAAATTGAAAATACCGTTCAACATTTATTAAAAAATAATATTAAAATAATGCGTGGTGGGGTTTACAAACCGCGAAGTTCCCCTTATGCCTTTCGAGGAATGGGAATGGATGGCTTGAAACTGTTTTACAAGCACTGTTCTGAAAATGGAATTAAAGTAATCACTGAAGTAATGCAGGTTTCTCAGGTAGAAGAAATGGTTGATTACGTAGATATTTTTCAAGTTGGAGCCAGAAATTCGCAAAATTTCAACTTACTCGATATTTTAGGGAAAGTAGATAAACCAATAATGATTAAACGAGGAATGTCTGGAACAATTGAAGAATTGTTGGCTTCTGCAGAATATGTTTTTTCCAACGGAAATGAAAAAATTCTGTTATGCGAAAGAGGAATTAGAACTTATGAAAGTGCTTACCGAAACACACTTGATTTAAATGCTATCCCTATTTTAAAAGAAAAATCGCATTTACCAGTAATTGTAGATCCTTCTCACGGAATTGGATTACGGCAACACGTTGCAACAATGGCATTGGCAGGAGTAATGTGCGGAGCAGATGGTGTAATCGTTGAAGTACACGAAAACCCCGAAAAAGCTTTTTCTGATGGACAACAAACATTGTATTACCGACAAGCTGAAAAATTGTATCAAAAACTGAAAACGACTGAAGAGTTAATGAAAGAATTTTAAAAATTCGTAAATTGCAACTAACTATGTAAACATTCCGTCTATTGAGTAATGAAAAAGCTACTTTTCATATTTATTTTTTTAGGATTACTATTCCCTACAGCTAAAGCAACCCACATTGTTGGTGGCGAATTAAACTACCTCTATTTAGGGAATAACAATTATGAAATTCGGCTAACCGTATATAGAGATTGCTTTAATGGAGTTCCTCCATTTGATAACCCCGCGGCATTAGGGGTATTTGACACAAATAATGTATTGCTGCAAACTGTTTTTATGAATTTCATTAGTTTGGATACGTTACCTCCCATTATAAACAGCCCTTGCGTTGTACCACCAACTAACATTTGTTATGAAGTAACTACATACATTGACACCATAAACCTACCTCCTATTCCTGGTGGATATCAATTGGCTTATCAGCGTTGCTGCAGAAATATAACCATTTTAAATATTGTTTCACCAAATGCCACCGGAGCCACTTATTACGCTACTATTCCTGATACTAATGTTCAAGTGGTAAACAGTAATCCTATTTTTAATGCTTGGCCTCCTACATTTTTATGTTCTCAAGTACCTTTTGTATTTGACCACTCTGCAACAGATCCTGACGGAGATTCTTTGTATTACGAAATGTTTCAACCATTTGAAGGAGCTACTGTTCCTAACCCCATGCCTCAACCACCAAACAATCCACCCTATGGAAATGTAATTTGGAACCCTCCCTTTTCAACTTCAGATATGCTTGGTGGGTCCGCTCCTCTTACTATTAATCCAAACACTGGAGAATTAACTGCAACACCAGGTCCATTAGGTCAATTTGTAATTGGCATAAAAGTATCTGAATATCGAAATGGAGTGTTTTTAAGTGAAACCAAAAGGGATTTTCAATTTAACATTGTTCCCTGTGGAAACATTACAGTAGCAGCATTAGTAACCCCTGAGTTTAGTTGTGAGAGTTTTACCGCTAACTTTGTCAACAATAGTGTTGGTGCAGGTTCATATATGTGGGATTTTGGCGATCCAACTACCACTAATGATACTTCTAGTGCTTTTACTCCTTCCTACACCTATCCAGATACGGGCGTTTATACCGTTACATTAATTGCATTTTCAAGCATTAATCCATTGTGTAATGATACAAGTTTTGGAACAGTAACTATATTACCTGAATTTGTTTTGAACATGAATTTCTTAAATGAAGTTTGTTCGCAGGATGTTGCTTTTTCATCAAGTACTTTTTTAGATACCACATCTTCCGTTATTTATCAATGGAATTTTGGTGATCCGGCAATTCTATCAGACACATCTGACCTAATGAACCCCAATTATACCTATCAAAATCCGGGCACCTATACGGTTACACTTATTGCTTTTTCACCAACTAATGTTGGTTGTAATGATACCAATACAGTTACTGTTACAATATTTCCCGAATTTAATTTAACGGCTTCGTTTATCGATAATCCTTGTTCCGGAGATGTCAGCTTTTTGGGTAGTTCATCTTATGATGGTTTGTTTAATGTCCACTATTTTTGGGATTTTGGTGATCCAGCAATTTTAACAGACACTTCGAGTTTGTCGAACACAAATTACACCTATCTCAATACGGGAACTTTTAGCCCAACACTTATTGCCTACTCAGATAGCCCCGCTTGCGGAGATACGTCTCAATTAACACTTACTATTTATCCAGCATTTGTCTCTAATATGAGTTTTATTAATGAACCTTGTACACAAGATGTTATATTTACTTCTAGTACTTCTTTGGATAGTCTATCTACCGTAGTCTATGATTGGGATTTTGGTGATCTAACGATTCAATCAGATACATCTAACTTAATGAATCCTAATTACACTTATCAAGATTCTGGAACTTATACGGTTACACTGATTACCTATTCGCCCAACCTTAATGGTTGTAGCGATACCAGCACTATAATTATTCCAGTATTTTTAGAATTTACTTTAGATAAATCGTTTACAAATAATCCTTGTTCTCACGATTTTAATTTCTTTGGAAATTCATCTTATGATGGTTTGTATGACACCCATTATTTTTGGGATTTTGGTAATCAAACTAGTTTAACAGATACTTCGAGTTTACCCAATTCCGTCTATACCTATCCGAATGCTGGAACTTTCACAACAACCTTAATAGCTTATACAGATAGTCCTGCTTGTGGAGACACTACTCAATTATTAGTAACCGTTTTACCAAGTTTTGAATTTAATCAAAGCTTTTTAGAGAAAAAATGTACCCACAATGTTGAATTTTTTGCTTCAACTTCCTTAGACGGATTAGTCGCAACAAATTATTTTTGGGATTTTGGTGATGGACAATCCTCTCCCAACCCAATTATCGATCACACTTATCCAGCAGGAGGTGCTTATAATATTGTGTTAACCGTTAATACAGGAAATGGGTGTTCGGATATTTATGAAACAACGCTTACAAAAGATGATTTATCTGAAATATTTGTACCTAACGCATTTACACCCAATGGTGATAGAGAAAATGACGTGCTCTTTGTTAGAGGCACCTTAGACGAAATGAGTTTATCAATTTATGATCGGTGGGGTGAAAAAGTATTTGAAACTAACGACCAAACAATAGGTTGGAACGGAACTTATAAAGGAAATTTAGTCGATCCAGGTGTTTTTGTTTATCATTTAACAACGACCTGCGAAGATACAGATCCTATATTCAAAAAAGGAAATGTGACTGTAATTAGATAAACTTAACTTTATCTCAACAAAATTTTTAGGATAATGAAAGAAAAATCAATTGTAACCATTTTAGTCTTATTTCTATCTGTAGTTCATTCTTTTGCACAAACCAAGTATCAAAAAAATTACTATGGTCCTAACAGTATAGATAATTCAGCAATGACTCGAATAGGAAATGAGCTATTTATTGTTGGAGATGAAAATACATCACCCGCAAACATAATTATTGTTAATAGTGATTTAAATGGTAACCTAAATTGGGAAATGAGATTCAGTTCAACAGGGTCATTAGGTCAAGGTCAGGTAATTGAAATTGGATTAAATAAATACCTAATTGGAACCAATAATATGGAATCACCTACTTCGAATATATTTATAGCAAAAATTAATTCAATTGGACAGGTAGAATGGAGTACCCTTATTGATGATGTAGATTCCTTAGCTTTTAGTAAGGCCTTTGCTATTAATAATTCTGAAATCATATTAACGGGGAATATCAAATCTGGATCAAATCAAAATATTTTTGTGAGCAAAGTAGATACTTCAGGAAATTTAATATGGTCGAAATCTATAGGTGCAACGGGTAATGAAACGATAAATTCTGCGATAGAGCTGAGCAATGGTTCTATTTTATTAACCGGCTTAACCGATTCATATGATGTAAATGGAGATATTCTCATAGTTAAATTAAGTAGCACGGGTCAAATTATGTGGAGTTATACATATGATTTAACTACCAACTCCCATTCTAATCAAATTGGTTTTGATGTAATGGAAACAAGTAATAATGAACTATTCGTTTGTGGTAAAACCAAAACATTTCAGATTGCTCCAAACAATGAACAGTGGGCTCCAGTTGTTTTAAAATTAGATTCATCTGGTAGTTTAGTTTTTTTTAATCGTTATGACTTAAATAGCGGAAATTCAGGAGCCTATAAAATAAAAGAACGGAATAGTAACGAATTTATTTTTGTTGGAGAAATGGGAAATACTTTCGCGTTATTAACTAGTATCAACAGTGCAGGAATTACCAATTGGTCTTATTTTTATTCTGATGGGTTCGTAGCCAAATCTAGCGGAAGAGAACTAGAAATTCTCTCTAATGGCTACATTTTTTCTGGAAATATGTATGGAACAATTCTAGATTCATTGCTATTGAACAGAACTGATTTATCTGGACAGTCAGGCTGTTTTCAAGGAATTCCTTCTTTAAACGGTTTTGGGGTTAGTCAAACACCTATCGTAGCGTTAAGAACTTTATCAGAAGTTAATACAACAAGTTTTACATCTTCCTTAGTTATTACTGAAAGCATTATTTCCATCAATACAAAAATCTTTTGTGAGCTTATCGTCTCAGTAACGGAGAACGAATTGACAAAAGGTAAAATATACCCTAATCCTGTTAAAAATAATTTATTCTTGAAAAATTTTCCATCTATTATAAGTTATGCCGTTTATAATTCAAACGGAAAACTAATTATTCGGGGGAATAATGATTCGATAAACTTAGAAAAATATACCAAAGGCATTTATTTTTTAAGCGTAACTACTAAAGATGAAGTTCTCAATTATAAAATAATTAAGAATTAAAATCTGACCCAAACAGATTAACATCATTTAACACAATTTTATTAACGGTTGCAAATTCTACAACGCAATTAATTATATTTACAAGCTTACTCTAACATTAGTATGTCAGACAGTATTGTAATTATACCAACCTACAACGAAAAAGAAAACCTTGAGAAAATGGTACGCAAAGTATTTTCTCTGGAAAAGGATTTTCATATTTTGATTGTAGATGACGGCTCTCCTGATGGAACAGCCGCTATTGTAAAAAAATTACAAACTGAATTTCCTAGTCAATTACACCTTGAAGAGCGAAAAGGAAAATTGGGTTTAGGAACAGCATATATCCACGGATTTAAATGGTCGTTAAAACGAGATTACAACTATATCTTTGAAATGGATTGTGATTTTTCTCACAATCCAGAAGACTTAATACAGCTGTATAATGCATGTGCAAAAGATGGTGCAGATTTATCTATAGGTTCTCGATATAAATCTGGAGTAAATGTAGTAAACTGGCCCATGGGTAGGGTGTTAATGTCTTATTATGCTTCTGCTTATGTTCGGGTTATTACAGGAATGGATATTAGAGATACCACATCTGGTTTTAAATGCTATACAAGAAAAGTATTGGAAACAATTGATTTAGATGCGATTAAATTTAAAGGTTATGCCTTTCAAATTGAAATGAAGTTTACAGCATGTAAATTAGGATTTAATGTTGTTGAGATACCTATTGTTTTTACTGATAGACAGGAAGGAACATCTAAAATGAGCGGAGGTATTTTTAAGGAAGCAATTTTTGGGGTCATCCAAATGAAAATAAAAAGTTGGTTTAGAAAATATGAAAGGTAATTGAATGGGAACATTAATAAAAAATGCACAAATTGTTAATGAAGGTCAAATTTTTAAGGGTCATCTTTTAATTGAGCAAGAGCGAATCTCTAAAATTTTTAAAATTGACGATGATATTTCGGGAATTGATGCTGAGATAATTGACATTCATAATAATTATTTAATTCCTGGCGTTATTGATGATCAGGTTCATTTTCGTGAGCCAGGATTAACCCATAAAGCAAACATTAACACCGAATCTACAGCAGCTATTGCAGGAGGAATTACTTCTTTTATGGAAATGCCTAATACTGTTCCAAATACGTTAACTCAAGAATTGTTACAAGACAAATATGATCTTGCGGCTAAAACTTCTTTAGCCAACTACTCTTTTTATATGGGAGCTTCTAACGATAACATTGATGAAGTGTTAAAAACTAATCCCAAAACAGTATGTGGTGTAAAAGTTTTTATGGGTTCTTCTACAGGAAATATGTTGGTTGACAATAAAGAAACATTAGAAGAACTTTTTTCAAAATGTAAATTATTGATTGCCGCACATTGTGAGGATGAAACAACCATCAGGAACAATATGGCAATTTATAAAAAGAAATACGGAGATGACGTTCCCGTCACTTACCACCCCGAAATTAGAAGTGAAGAGGCATGCTATTTGTCTTCTTCTATGGCAATAGAATTAGCCAAGAAACACAATACACGTTTTCATTTGTTTCATTTATCTACGGCCAAAGAAATTGGATTGTTGGAAAACAAAATTCCTTTAAAAGAAAAACGAATTACCGCTGAAGCGTGTGTCCATCATATGTGGTTTTCTGATAAAGATTACGAAACTAAAGGAGCATTTATTAAATGGAATCCCGCGATTAAAAAAGCTTCTGATAGAGATGCCATTTTACAAGGAGTTTTAGATGACTACATTGATGTAATTGCTACTGATCATGCACCACACACTATTGAGGAAAAACTAAACACTTATTTTAAATCTGCTTCAGGTGGACCAATGGTACAACATGCCTTAGTGGCCATGTTGGAGCATTACCACAATGGTAAAATTAGCTTAGAAAAAATAGTAGAAAAAATGAGCCATGCAGTTACCGATTGTTTTAAAATTGAAGCACGCGGTTACATTAAAGAAGGTTTTTATGCCGATTTGGTGGTGGTTGATATTGACAATCCTTGGACAGTAGAAAAAGAGAACCTCTTATACAAATGTGGTTGGTCTCCGTTAGAAGGTCAAATCTTTAAATCTAAAGTAATGCAAACTTTCGTTAATGGTCATTTAGTATTTAATATGGGAGAGATTGATGAAGATTTTAGAGGAAAAAGAATGAGTTTTGAAGCTTAATTCATTTTCTGTTAATCCGAATTAGCCGACAAAATCTTGTTAAGAGATTTATTACATTTGAAGTCAAATTTTACAACTTATGGAACAAAAACCACCTTTCCCTCCATTTACTGAGGAAACAGCAAAACAAAAAATACAAGCCGCAGAAGATGGCTGGAATTCTAAAAATCCTGAAAAAGTTGCTATGGCTTACACCATGGATACAGAATGGAGAAATCGTTCTAAATTTATTAATGGTAGAGCGGAAGTTGAACAATTTTTAAAAGGAAAGTGGGATAAAGAATTAGACTATAAACTCAAAAAAACATACTGGTCGCATAGTGGTAATCGAATTGCAGTTCGTTTTGAATACGAATACCATAATAAAAATGGGGAATGGTTTAGAGCTTATGGCAACGAAAACTGGGAGTTTGATGAAAACGGACTAATGAAAAAACGTTTTGCCAGTATTAATGACCTTCCTATTAAAGAATCTGAAAGGAGATTATAGAGTATTAATGTCCACTCCTTTAGTACAGTTTATTTACCGCTTATCCTTTACCCTTTGATTAACGATTAATTTTTTATAAACTTTACTTTATCTAACTAAGCTACTATTATGTCTAAAAAATTAATTTACATCTCTCTTATTTTGGTTGCGTTTATTGGTTGTAAACCAATGGAAACAGTGACATTACCAGAACAAACAATTGTAATTGAGGATCCAAATAAAGTACCTGAAAGAGCTGTTTACAATGCTTCAAACACCAAAATATTTGACCTTATTCATACAAAATTAGACGTTCGTTTTAACTGGGAGAAAGCCCACATGTATGGAAAAGCAGAGCTTAAATTAAAACCACATTTCTACTCACAAAAGGAGTTAATACTTAATGCTAGAGGGTTTAATATTAATAAAATTCAGCTAATTACTAAAGGTGAAGATGGATTATCTATTGGATCTGACTTAAAATATGATTATGATAGTCTATTAATTACAATTGACTTACAAAAAGAATACTCAAAAAACGATACACTTAAATTATTTATTGATTATACGGCTAAACCTAACGACTTAAAAAAAGGTGGAAGTAATGCCATATCTTCAGACAAAGGCCTTTA
>JAJCYN010000476.1 GCA_029262915.1 Flavobacteriales bacterium | reverse complement strand
AATTTAGTCATGTTATTGAGTGATCACCCTAGAGGAACTTCGTTTCTGAAACCGCTTTAACATTATTACGTAACAGTAAAGTATGTTTAAGCAAATTATCATATCAATAATAATTTTTCTTACAACCTCTGTTGCTGTATTTTCTCAAACTGTTTTTATTAATGAAATTCATTACGATAATTCGAGTACTGATGCTAACGAAGGTTTTGAAATTGCAGGGCCTGCTGGAACAGATTTAAGCTGTTATGATATTGTATTATATAATGGGTCTGGTGGTGGTGCATACGCTACAATTAATCTGTCTGGCATAATTGATGATGAAGGATGCGGTTTTGGTGCATTATGGTTTTCTCGTGCCCCAATTCAAAATGGTCCAGATGGCATTGTATTATACAATAGCTGTACGGCAACTGTTATACAATTTCTAAGTTATGAAGGTTCTTTTACTGCTACGGATAATGTCGCTAATGGAATGACATCAACGGACATAGGAGTAAGTGAATCTGGTGCTACTTTAAGTACCCAATCAATGCAACTTACAGGTACAGGAACAACATACTCAGATTTTGGCTGGAACGCTCCTACAGCAAATTCTCAAGGAAACATTAATCCTGGTCAAGATTTTTGTACTGCCTGTACTCCTGCAGCAGAGCCAGCCGTTAATGCAAGTGCTTATACTTTTACAGATATAGGATGTAATGGAATTAAAATTTCTTGGACAAGCCCGGTTGCTAATGACAGTAGTTTAGTTGTAATAAGAGCTGGAAGTGATGTAACAAGCGATCCTGTTGATGGAACAACATATACAGCAAATTCAACATTTGGCTCTGGAACAGACATAGGAACATCAGAATTTGTAGTTTATGATGGTTCTGGGACATCCGTTATTGTAACTGGATTAACAGCTTCAACAACTTACTTTTTTAATGTTTTTGAATACAATGGCACATCAACTTGTGTTGATTACAGAACATCAGATGAAATATCCAGCTCCGTTTCTACTATTTCCTGCGACACTTGTGCTCACCTTACATCTGCACTAATTAATAGTTGTGATAATTTACCATGTACTGAAGGTGATAATGAAATGTTATTTTTTAATTCGGGCAATTACTATGTTAGTACTGCTGCCGCAGATATTACAATGAATTATGGATCAACTTCTCCTGCACCAAATACGTATGGCGATTCATTCACTCAAAATTCTAATGCCATTGATAGTATGAATGCAGATCCTGGTTGTACTGGAGTATATATTGACGCTTCTACTGTAAATAATATTCCTCCTAATTCCAGTTTCTTAATCTTAAATGAAACTGTTTGTGCCGATGCATTTGATTGGTCAACGATGTGTGCTGCTGCCTCTGGAAACATATATGTTTTATTCTCTAGTGATGCTACTTGGAGTAGTGCTGGACAATTTTCTAATAGTCCTACGGTTAGATATTACAGAACTGTTATGGGGGGATGTACATTAGATTACAGTTATGATAGCTCACTACCTGCTGGTGACGGAGCTATTGCTTTTTGGGATGAAACTGCTGGTGCCGCGATAGCTTATGATACTAATGGATGTAGCTTACCTGCCACAGTACTACCAATCACATTAACCTCTTTTACAGGAAAAACAATTAATACTAATACTAATTTGTTAGAATGGTCAACCTCTTCAGAAATAAATAACGATTATTTTACAATTGAACACTCAGAAAACGCACTAGAATTTAATCAAATAGGAACAGTTCTTGGAGCTGGAAATAGTAATATTGAGCTTTTTTATCAATTAATAGATGATAATCCTACAAATGGGATTAACTATTACCGTCTAAAACAAACCGATTTTGATGGTAACTATGCTTATTCTGAAATTATTGCTATCAATAATAATTTAGCTGGTATAAATATTTACACATCAAATAACTTTCTTTTTATTGAGTCTAATGAAACTGTAATAAATGGTTCCATTCAAATTTTTGATGCATTAGGAAGAATGATCTTTTCTGATGAAATTAATTCAACTAAAAAAGTAAGTACTGCTAACTTTAACACTGGAATTTACATTGTTAAAATTGGAACCTCTGACAATTTTCTCGTAAGAAAAATAAAATTTTAGTTATTCTACTAAAAGAATTACAAATTGTTTCTCCAAAGGATGTAAGTACTCAATCAATTCTTCTATTACACTTTCTCCGTTAAGAAGTAGTATAGAAATTAAATTATCGTGCCTTTCCTGTAAAGAATCATTAGGGAACAGCTTTTCTTTTAAGTTCTTAATCTGATTAACCGCCACTTCTTCTTTTTGCTTCTCCCCTTTAATTAACCGGTTTTCTATATTTTTTATAGCCTTTAGGCTTTTTTGTAATTCTGCTTTTACCATTGGTTGTAATGAGGCATCAATATTTCCTGCTTTATTTACAATAGCTTCGAAAACAACCTCAACCGCTTTTTCCTCCTCTTTTAGTTCTAAAATAATTTCAGCACCACTTTTCAAATATTCCTTAATCAAAGCTTCTGTTTCCTTAAACAAATCAACTGGTTCTATTCCTAATTTTAAGATTCGTTTATGACTTCCTTTATCAATAAATAAAACAGAATTTCTTAGCACTAATGTTGGGAATGATATATTATTCACATTAAACATTTTTTTTAGTTGGAACCAATAAGCTAACTCTCCACCTCCACCAATATATGCCAAATTAGGTAGTATCTTTTCTTGTTAAATACAACGCATTGGTGCATTTGG
>JAJCYN010000475.1 GCA_029262915.1 Flavobacteriales bacterium | reverse complement strand
TTGTTTTTTAAGATCTTTAAATGCTTCCATCAATTCTATATAGTTAGTTACTTTACTTAGTTTAGACTTAATAAAATACAATACTGTTTCTTCAAATTTATACAACCGCTTCCTTTTTAATAAATACCGATAAGTAGAACGTGTTTGAGATTCTAATAAATCATAATTCTCTAACTCATAATGAATAATCATATTAATAAATTGTGCTGATATATATAGGTCTTCTCTAAAATTAACACTCCCTTCATTTAATACTTTATTTATCCATTTTAAAGCATGTTTATAATTGTGAATACTCATATATAAACAAGCAATATTAAAATGGATCACAAAAGTCCGTTCTTTATCAACTTTATCTTGATATGAATTTAATTTTCCCTCATATTGATCAACTGTATGGGATAATTTATTAAAATCACCTGATAATCCAGCAATAATAATTTGTCCTAAATAATTTAAGGGGAAAGTTATTTTTTCGATCTCTGGGTACTCAATAAAAAAAGTATTTAATTTTTTAAAAACTAAATCAGTATTATGATTTATTTTTAACCACGCTGTTTCTAAACTTAGATAAACTAAAACATTTGCATAAAGCAAAAGGTGTTCTTTAGAATATGTTTGTCTTGGCTTTTCTTCAAATATCATCAGTAATTTTTGCGAACTATTATATGCATTTTTTAATTCCCCAACTGACAAATAATACATACGGTAAGATGAGTAGTAATAATATTTAGACTTTAGCGTAGTTGCTTTTTTTACATTTTTAAGAAAAGGACTTTGCATCATTTTATTAATACTTTCTGTTTCTTTTTTATCTCTAACAGAAAAATTTTGAACCGATTTTATTCGAATAGACTCATAAACACTCCCTAGTAAGAGGATGTTCTTTTCTTTTTCAAATGCATTTGTCTGTTGTTTTATTATTTGTTCAAGTTCCTTTTTTACTTGAAGAGTATTTTGTTTTATGTAGAGTAATTTAGTTTTCCAATTTAAAAATTGGTTCATAAAAAAAAATAGTTCTTTTTCTTCTGCATTTTTTACAGCACTATTAACTATTTTTTCACATAAGTTATACATTGATTTATCGAAGAGAATTTCAATATAGTGTAATTGTTCTCGTAACCTTTCTTCTTCACTTTTTCCAGAATGATAAGCATGTAAGCTTTTTAAAATAAGTTTAAATAAATAATGTTTATTGTACCTAAAATTTTTAAGAACTCTTTTATCTACTAGTGTTTTTAATAATTCAGCCTCATTATATGCTTTTTGCATCTCAATAGCATTAAATAATGTTACACTATTACTTTTTGAAGACGTATTATTAGATACATAAATTTTAAAATATCTTTTTTCACTACTTGTAAGTGATTTTATTAAATCAAAAAGAGAATCATTTTTTAAATTAGACATCAAACAAATATAATTATAATAACCTTATTTAATTGAATTAAATAATTAAATAAATAAATTAGATACCAAATAATTTATTCATAATTGTTTTTAATAAAAGTGTTGATTAAGGATTTTTACCTAGTCTAAAGTTAGAAAATGAAAAAAATCTGTTTACTTATATCCATTTTTAGCATAATAAATATGTGTTATTCTCAAACTTGGAACGCAATTGAAAAAATTGTTGCTTCCGATAGAGTTTCACTGGCTGATTATGGAACGGCAACAGTTGTTTCTGGAAACCGAATGATTGTTGGAGCTCCTCAAAATCCATTTGATGTATTTGGAGCTAATCCTGTTGCTAATGCTGGAGCAGCATATATATATGAACGTGATTTTTGTGGAAATTGGTCACAAGTACAAAAAATTGTAGCTAGTGACAGAGGGAGTGGAAGTCCAATTGTAAATGGATGGTTTGGGTATTCTGTTTCTATTTCTGGAGATTATGCAATCGTTGGATCAAAATTTTTTGGTGAAGCCGCATATATTTTTGAACGAAATAGTAGTGGTGTATGGAGTGAAGTACAGAGATTAGCACCTCCTGAAGGTAACCAAGGAAGATGGTTTGGTAGATCTGTTTCTATTTCTGGCGATTATGCTATTGTTGGAGAACCTAAAAATCGGAACGATGAATTTGGTGCAGGAGTTTCTTTAGTTAATGCAGGAGCAGTTTTTATTTACAAACGAAATAGTAGTGGATTATGGGGTTTTACCCAAAAAATAGTAGCTAATGACAGAGCAGCGAATACTGAATTTAGTGGCTATGATGCTGTTGGTGAAAATAATAAGACGGGTATATTTATTTCTGGAGACAATATTATTGTCGGAGCTCCAGGAGAACAGTTAAATGCATCTGGAACAAATTCAATAAATAATTCTGGAGCGGTATATACTTTTAAGCGAGATATAGCAGGCATTTGGAATCAAACTCAAAAATTAGTACCCTTTGACAGAGCTACAATGGATAGATTCGGTGGATCTGTTTCAGTTGATAATAATTATCTTGTAGTTGGAGCTACTGGAAAAAAAACAGATATATCAGGAGCAAATTCTATTACTGCTGCAGGTGCGGCTTATATCTTTGAAAGAAATGGATCAGGTAGCTGGAATCAAATTCAAAAAATTGTTGCTCCTGTTAGAGCATTTGGGGATATTTTTGGGCATTCTGTTTCTGTTTCTGGTGATTACCTTGTTGTTGGAGCTTCGAAGGAAGATGAAGATGCTGCTGAGTTAAATCCTATAAGTGAAGCTGGGTCAGCCTATATTTTTAAACGCGATACTGCTAGTAATATCTGGAATCTTTTACAAAAAATTGTTGCTCCAGATAGGCTTATAGGTGCTCCTTCAGGGGGAGGTTTTTTTGGAGAATCTGCTTCTATTTCTGGTAAATACATTGTGCTTGGAGCAAGACAACAAGATTTTGACGAGCTAGGAACAAATAATATTACTAATGCAGGTGCTGCTTATATTTTTAATACAATAACAACAACAGCTACTATTCAAAATTCAGTAATTTGTCAGGGAGCTAGTTTTACATTACCAGATGGTACTATAGTTTCTAACTCAGGAACTTTTATTGACACATTAATTGCTATTGGAGGATGTGACAGTATTATTACCACTAATTTAACTGTAGTCAATTCACTAACAACAACCCAAAACCCCATAATTTGTCAAGGAAATAGTTTTACGTTACCAGATGGATCATTAGCAGCTGCCTCAGGAACTTTTATTGATACACTAATTTCAAGTGTTGGGTGTGATAGTATCATTACTACTAATTTAGCTGTAGTTAATTCATTAACAACAACCCAAAACCCCATAATTTGTCAAGGAAATAGTTTTACGTTACCAGATGGATCATTAGCAGTTGCCTCAGGAACTTTTATTGATACACTAACTTCAGGTGTTGGGTGTGATAGTATCATTACTACTAATTTGGCTGTAGTTAATTCATTAACAACAACCCAAAATCCAACAATTTGTCAAGGAAATAGTTTTACGTTACCAGATGGATCATTAGCAGTTGCTTCAGGAATTTTTATTGATACACTAACTTCAAGTGTTGGGTGCGATAGTATCATTACCACTAATTTAACTGTAATTAATTCAACAACAACAATACAAAATCCAATTATCTGTCAAGGAACTAATTTTATATTACCAGGGGGAGAAGTAGTAGTTAGCTCAGGAATTTTTAATGATACATTAATTTCTAGCACAGGATGTGATAGTATTATAACAACAAATTTAACTGTAAATCCAATTATAGAAATAATACAAACCTTGTCTATTTGCCAAGGAAATAGCTTTACATTACCAGGAGGAACAGTAGTGA
>JAJCYN010000474.1 GCA_029262915.1 Flavobacteriales bacterium | reverse complement strand
GATGGAATATTTTTATATGAAGGAGCGGTTTGCGGAAGTATTCCAATAATTAGAGTGTTGAACGATTTGTATGTAAATGAGCAAGTAAATGAGATTAAGGGAATTTTTAATGGCTCATCAAATTACATTCTGAGTCAATTGTTTAGTAAAGGAATTTCTTATGATGAAGCATTAACTCAGGCACAAACATTAGGTTTTGCAGAGGCTGATCCAACTTCTGATGTAGGAGGTTTTGACGCTTTGTATAAGCTCATAATTGTTACAGCACACGCTTTTGGTAAAATTATCAAGCCTCAAGAGGTGCTAAATATTGGAATAGAAGCAATTGCTAAATCAGATATTGAATTTGCTAAGAAGTACAACTTAAAAATTAAGTTGATTGCTAAAGCATTGTTGACAGAAGATCAATTAAACCTTACTGTTTTACCTACATTAATTAATAGTGAAAACGATTTATTTAATGTGGAAAATGAATACAATGGAGTTGTAATTGATTCAGAAAATATTGGAGAACAATTCTATAAAGGAAAGGGTGCAGGAAGTTTACCGACAGGTGCTGTAGTCTATTCTGATTTGAAAGCAATTGACAATAATTACAGTTATTCATACAAGAAACTGAATAAGCAACATATTGAATTGTCTAATGATGAAAAAATAACTGTGCTGTTAACGGTAAAAAACACTATAGACATAGAAAGTTTTGAGATAGAAAATTTATACGCAATAGACCTTGATAGGAAACAATTTTTAGCAACGATTTCAATAGAAGAATTAAAACGAAATAAACAAAACATTCAAAGACAAGGAATTTCAATTTTTGTCTTTGAAGATGAGAATTTAATTAATGAATTAACTGATGTCATTCCGATTGAATTCCGACTTTTTCAGGAGGAAGGAACAGAGGAATCTTTTGAATTGAGAACTATAAAGTAAATAGACTCTTCATTACATTTTACTAAACCCACTTTGATGGGCTTGTACAATTTTATTCAGAATGACAAAAAATAAAGGATTATGCAAAGTTTTAGAACAGAAACAGAAAATATACTAAAACCAGAAGTTGAAAGAGACATTTTGGAGTTGGGACAAAAAATTTACGAATACAAAACAGGAGAATTACCTGAAGATAAATTTAAAGCTTTGCGTTTAGCGAGAGGAGTTTATGGGCAACGACAGTTGGGTGTTCAAATGATTCGAATAAAATTACCTTATGGCAAATTATTAACCAATCAATTGGTCAGAATTGCTGAAGTTTCAGATAAATATTCCAATGGGAACTTACACTTAACAACACGACAAGATGTTCAAATTCTCTATGTAAGTTTAGATAAAACACCTGAACTATGGACAGAATTAGAACAAGATGAAATTACCTTACGAGAAGCGTGTGGCAATACAGTACGAAATATTACAGCATCAGCTTATGCAGGAATTGACCTAAAAGAACCCTTCGATGTAACACCTTATGCAAAGGCAATGTTTACCTATTTGCTAAGAAATCCTGTTAACCAGGATTTGGGACGAAAAATAAAAATTGCTTTTTCATCAAGTGAAGAAGACTCTGCTTATGCATTTTTAAATGATTTAGGGTTTATTCCAAAAATTAAAAATGATAAAAAAGGATTTAAATTACTAATTGGTGGAGGATTAGGTGTAAAACCATTTTTGGCAAAAGTGGCAAAAGAATTTATTCCAGTAGAAGAAATTTTCGCTTATACAATTGCTGTCCTTCGAGTTTTTGACCGATATGGAGAAAGACAGAAAAGAAATAAAGCACGGTTAAAATATTTGA
Source organism: Flavobacteriales bacterium (assembly GCA_029262915.1). Classification (GTDB taxonomy): domain Bacteria; phylum Bacteroidota; class Bacteroidia; order Flavobacteriales_E; family Vicingaceae. Next base: position 5,721 of record JAJCYN010000474.1, on the reverse strand, counting down.
TTGATGGTATTGGAATTGAAAAGTTGTTGAGCTTAATAGAAGAAGAGTTAGTTGTTGTGGAGAAAACTAGCGTTAAAATTGAGGAGGTGATAGAACCAACATTAAGGTCTGTTAGAGTTGCCCCCATAATCAATGTAATTGATTTAGATGATTATTTAACTTGGTTCAAAACGAATGTATATCATCAAAGACAAGAAGGTTTTTATACGATACAGTTGAAAATTACCAATGGGAACATCAGTTCTAAAGTTGCACGGAAATTAGCCAAGATAGCTGACTATTTCTCTTCAGGTGAATTTAGAGTAACCATTAATCAAGGCTTGATTTTAAAATATGTTCGAAAAGATTCTTTGCCTTATTTGTACGAGGAATTGAAGAAATTGGATTTAACCAATTCAGGGTTTGATAGTGTTGCAGATATTACAGCTTGCCCAGGAACAGATACGTGTAATTTGGGAATTTCTAACAGTACCAGCTTAGCAAAAGAATTGGAAACTTTTATTGAAACAAACCATAAAGAACTTGTTTTTAATAAAGACATTAAAATAAAAATAAGCGGATGTTTTAATGCTTGTGGGCAACACTCAATTGCAAATATTGGATTTCACGGGAGCACAATTAAAGATGAAAATAAATTGGTTCCAGCAGTTCAGTTACTATTGGGAGGTGGAATTTTAGGAAATGGAGGTGGTATTATTTCAGAGAAAGTAATTAAGCTTCCTTCAAAAAGAGCTGTGAAAGCAGTTGACATTATTCTGAAAGATTACAAAACGAATGGAAAACAGTTATTGTTCAATGAATATTACAATAGTAAAAGAAATCATTATTTCTATGATTTATTGAAAGGTTTGGCAAACGAACCAATTCAGGAAAATGAATATTTAGATTGGGGACAAAAGGAAAAATTTTCGATGAATATTGGAGTTGGAGAATGTGCTGGAGTTACTATTGATTTAGCTCAAACAATACAATATGAGATTGATGAGAAAATTGAATTGGCTAAAGAAACATTAGTATTGAAAAGGTATTCAGATTCAGTTTATCATTCTTACAATGTGTTTGTGCACAGTGCTAAATTATTGTTACTGAGTAAAGGTTATAATTATAACAGTCAAAATTCAGTGATTAATGATACCAATGAAATGCTAATTAGAGATAATGTTCAAATCAAAAAAACATTTAAAGAATTGGTGTTGGACATAAAAACTGAATTGCCTCAAAAACAATTTGCTCAACAATATTTTACAGATGCATTAGAAGTTTATGGGGTAATTAAAGGGATTATTAACCAAAATGTCATTCCGATTGAAGTTCCTGAGTTGGCTATCTAAAAGATAACAACTGGAACGAAACAGAGGAATCTTTTGAAATAAGAACTATAAAGTAACAAGATACCTTCTCGGAGTTTATTCTGAGGAACTCGAAGAAGTTGGTATGACAAAATGTTAAAAAATGAAAACAAATAATAACAAAATAAATAAACCAACTCCAACTGTAAAAATAGTTGGAGCTGGTCCTGGCGATGCAGATTTATTAACCATAAAAGCTTACAAGGCAATAAAAAATGCGAAGGCAATTTTGTATGATGCGTTGATAGGACGGGAAATTTTAGAATATGCATCTTCAAATGCCAAATTGGTTTATGTTGGAAAAAGAGCAGCAAATCACAGCTATTCTCAAGAAGAGATTAATCAATTGATAGTTGATTATGCGTATAATTATGGAGCTGTAGTACGGTTAAAAGGAGGTGATCCTTATATTTTTGGGAGGGGTCACGAAGAATATGATTTTGTTTCTTCCTTTGGAATTGATGTGGAAGTAATTCCTGGAATTACAAGCGCAATTGCAGTACCAGCATTATCAAATATTCCATTAACTAAAAGAGGAATTAGTGAGAGTTTTTGGGTGTTAACAGCAACGAACAAAAAAGGAAAATTGTCTAAAGATATTCAGCAGGCAGTAAAATCAGATGCTACAATTGTTGTATTAATGGGAGTGGGGAAATTAGGTGAAATTGTTCGCTTATATCAACAAAATGGAAGAGGAGAATTACCAATTGCAATTATCCAAAATGGTTCATTAAGAAGTAGTAAAACGGTTTTTGGTAATATTAATTCGATTTCAAAAATTGCTAAAGAAAGTAAAGTGGGAACTCCTGCAATTATTGTAATTGGAGAGGTGGTCGCAACACAACCAGAGTTTATTAATGAATACGTCATTGCGAGGAACGAAGCAATCTCATAACAAGACTTCGAACTATTTTTCCTAAGCAAAATAGTTCGAAATGACGAAAAACAGAAAAAACAAAAAATTATGAAAACAAATAATCTATATCCAATTTTCTTAAAACTAGATGAAATTCAAATGCTTATTGTTGGTGGGGGGAATGTAGGCTTAGAAAAAGTGAAATTTATTTTAAGACAAAGTCCGGAAGCAAAAATTAAAGTAGTATCAAAAGAATTTCATCCAGAAATTATTCGATTGGCAATAGAAAATAGCAGGATCCAAATTGCTGAACGAAGTTTTAAGGAAGAAGACTTGAAAGGAATTAAAATTGCTATAGTTGCAACTAATAATTCAGCTTTAAATGCTGAAATATTGCAGTTAGCAAATACTAAAAATATTTTAACCAATGTTGTTGATAATCCAAAACTGTGTGATTTTTACACTGGGGCAGTAATGAAAAAAGGAGCAATAAAAATTGCTGTGTCAAGTAATGGAGCTTCCCCAACATTAGCAAAACGTTTGCGAGATGTTCTCGAAGAAGTAATTCCTGATGAGGTAGAACGAACAGCAGAGTTATTATTTCAAATTAGGGCACATTTGAAAGGAAATTTAACGACTAAAGTTAAATCATTAAATTCTATAACAACAGTGTTATCTAATGACCTTAAGCATTGTGAAAAATTAAAAAAAAACTCAATCTTGCACAACATTAATTTAAATTGAAATGGAACAACTAGTAAAAAGGACATTTACGCCAGAAGAAGTAAAACAGTTAAATGTAAAATACAATCAGTTGAGTGTTACACAACGGATTGCAGAATTATATAAAGATTTTGCAGCAAATGAAGTGATGTTAACTTCTTCTTTTGCAGCAACATCAGCATTTTTGCTAAGGGTATTTTCAAAAGAAAATCAGGTACAAAAAATATACTTTATTAATACAGGCTATCATTTCGATGAAACGTTGGCTTATAAAAAGCAATTGACTGATTTATATGGTTTAAATGTAGAAGATATTGGTGCAGAAAAGTGGCAACACGATTTTACCACCTCTGATGAAACCTGGAAAAAGGACCCTAACCTATGTTGTTCAATCAATAAGGTAAAACCTTTGCATTTAATCAAAGAAAGGTTTACCGTTTGGGTTTCTGGTTTAATGGAATGGCAAAGTGACCACAGAGCTTCATTGGATATTTTTGAAGAACGAGGAGGGATTTTAAAATTTTATCCTTTATTGGATGTAACCAAAGAAGAAAGAGAAAATTACATCAAAGAAAATGAATTACCATTCCACCCATTAGTGGCGAAAGGGTATTTTTCCATTGGCTGTAAACATTGTACAGTTCCTGGTAAAGGAAGAGAAGGAAGATTGAATAACAATCCAAAAACAGAATGTGGATTGCATTTGTAATGAACACGTCATTGCGAATTTTATTTTTGTCATACTGATTCCGATAGTTATCGGAATGTCGAAGTATCTAAAAAATAAAGTGAAGCAATCTTATTAATGAGATTGCTTCGTTCGTGCCTCTTTCGCAATGACGAATAAAATAAAAAATGATGAAAGTAAATTTAAAAAGAAAGAACAAAGCCTTCCATTATGAGGCAACAAACGAAAATAAGATTGTTATTAATATTGATGGTTCTCCAGAAATAGGAGGAGAGAATAAAGGTGCTCGTCCTATGGAATTGCTGTTAATGGGTTTAGGTGGTTGTGCAAGCATCGATTTAGGATTAATTCTAAAAAAACAGAAGCAAGAATTGGTAGATTATAAAGTGGAGGTGAGTGCAGTTAGAACAACAGATGTTTCAAAAGCATTCGAGAGCATTCACCTTCATTTTAACCTGTGGGGAAATTTAGATGCAGCTAAAGTAGAACGAGCCATTGAATTGACACTAACTAAATATTGTTCAGTTGCATTGAGTTTAAATAAGGAAATAAAGATTACTAATACCTATGTGATAAAATAACATATTAATGTCATTCTGAATAAAGTTTTGTCACTCTGAGCTTGTCGAAGAGTTATACAAAACGCAATGAAGAATCTTTTTAATTATAAAAATATACTTTGACATTCCGATAACTATCGGAATCAGTATGACAAATCGTAGAAAAAATAAAACAGATGAAAACAACAAAATTTGAAACATTAGCCATTAGAACACAATCAGAACGTTCACAATACAATGAACATTCAACACCATTGCACCTAACATCTAGTTATGTGTTTAACGATGCCGAACAGATGAGAGCAATGTTTTCTGATGAAGTGGAAGGAAATATTTACAGTCGATTTTCAAATCCGAACACTACGGAATTAATAGATAAAATTAATTTACTAGAAGGAGCAGAAGCTGGCTGGGCAACAGCCACGGGAATGGCGGCTGTCTTTACCACTTTTGCAGCTTTATTAGCAAGCGGTGATCATATAGTTGCTTGTCGTTCCGTATTTGGTTCTACTAACTCGGTATTGACAAAATTGTTACCCAAATGGGGAATTACCCATTCTTATGTAGATGTAAATGAAACTCAAAAATGGGAAGAAGCAATTTTACCCAATACCAAAATTATTTACATAGAAACACCAACCAACCCTGCAGTAGATATTATTGATTTAGAATGGTTGGGGAAATTAGCTAAGAAATACAAGGTATTATTGGTGGTGGATAATTGTTTTGCAACCCCCTATATCCAACAGCCTATAAAATATGGAGCAGATTTGGTGATCCATTCAGCTACTAAATATTTAGATGGGCAAGGAAGAGTTTTGGGTGGACTAATTGTAGGTAAAAAAGAATTAATAGCTGAGATAAAATTGTTCGCTCGCCATTCTGGACCAGCACTTTCTCCTTTTAATGCTTGGACAATTTCTAAGAGTTTAGAGACTTTAGCAATTCGTATGGAAAAGCATTCTGAAAATGCATTAAAATTAGCTGAATGGTTAGAAAAAAATAACCAGGTGGAATTGGTGAAATATCCTTTCCTTCCTTCTCACCCACAATATGAAGTTGCCAAAAAGCAAATGAAACTGGGTGGAGGAATAGTCACTTTTGTGATAAAAGGTGGAGTAGAAAAGGGGCGTGAATTTTTAGATAAATTAAAGCTGATTTCATTAACTGCCAATTTAGGAGATACCAGAACCATTGCTACTCATCCGGCATCAACAACTCACTCTAAATTAACAGAAGAAGAACGATTAGAAACAGGTATTTTGCCCGGTTTAATTCGTATTTCAACAGGTTTAGAACACATTGATGATATTATTAATGATATTGAACAGGCGATGAAATAACACGAATAAAGCGCATATGCACTTTATTCGCATTATATATTTCATCAAATCATTACTTCACTAATTTGAATGATAGGTTCAATATTAGTGTAGTTAGGAATGTCTCCCATTATTTGTTCAGTATGTGGCCCAAAAGAATTTTGAAAGGATTCCAAAGAATCAAAATATAAATTACCCATTGCTGCATAGGTTGCAGAAGACC